>CAKQJJ010000055.1 GCA_934247335.1 uncultured Clostridia bacterium
ACGCAACGTCGGACAACGAAAACACGGGAAGCGTTCCGCCGAACTGCGAACAAGTATCCGCGATTTCGGTAGACTGATCTTTAAGGTAACGTTCTTTATCGGTTATTTCGGTTACTTTTTTGTCGCCGACGTGGGAAACTTTATCCACGAACGGCAAAACGACGTCCAGTCTGTGTTCGATAACCACTATGCAATAGCCCGCTTTTACAAGCGATTTGAGCGTGGACATAAGCATTTCCGCGCCCACCGTGTCGAGATTTGCGAGAGGTTCGTCGAGTATTACTATCTTCTGCCCCATCGCAAGCGTCGAAGCGGTTATAAGCCGTTGTTTCTGCCCTCCCGAAAGTTTGCGGCTGAGCCACGATTTTTCGAGTTTCATAAGGCGGCATACGGTGTCTATCTGCTTGCTTATTTTTTCGGGCGGAAAAGCCAGGTTTTCACAACCGAAAGCGATTTCGTCCTCTACCGTCTTTTGTATAATCTGCTCGTCGGCGTTCTGCAATACGACGCCCACTTTGCGGCACACTTCGCCAAGCTTTTTGCCTTTAACGTCTTCGCCGTTTATAAGCACTTCGCCGTTTAGCTTTCCGTCGGTGATATTGGGGATAATGCCGCTTATTATATACAAAAGCGTGCTTTTGCCCTCGCCCGAATGACCCGAAACGAGATTTACTTCGCCGTAAGACAGCGCGATATTTACGTTTTCGAGTATATTGACTTTCCCGTCGTAGGAAAAGTTTACGTTTTTAAGTTCTATCGCGTTCATAACGTCACCGTGCAAACCGCACCTGCGGCAAGTCCTAAAATAAAGATTACGTCGGATATGCAGATAATTTCTTTTTTATAAACCGTGTACGGCGTTTTTTCAAGCGAAAATCCGCGCGTTTCCACCGACAACGACAACGTGTCCGAAATGTTCACGAGGCGCATTACGAACGGTACTAAAAAAGCTCTGTAAAAGATTTTCGGATTTAATACGCTGCCCGCGCCGCGAGTTTTCATCGCTTCACGCACTCTTTGTTTTTCCGCTTTGAGAACGGGCGGGAACGAAGTTGCTATAAGCATGCCGAGCGTTACTCCTCTCGGAGCTTTAAGCGTTGATAAGTTTCTCGTCATGTCTATCGGTTCGATACTCATGCCGAGCGCAATCGCTAAAAACACCGCTCCGAATCTATTGACCATCGCGAGAGCCGCAGTAAAATCTCTGCCGTAAGCGAAATACGCGATAACGCCGAATATTCCGCCCGCTACTATAAACGGGAAAATCATGTGCAGGCAGCCTTTTTTACAGCCGAAAATAAACAGCCATACGTAGGCGCCCAAAAGAAACCATATAAAATTTTCGTTTCTTGCCATAACCAGCCCGAAAACGATAAAAAATATGCTTACTACAAAAACCAATAAGGGATATATCTTCTTTTTGAACGACCAGAAGCTCATTTTTTCAGAACTCCGGCTTTTTTAAGTTCGCGGGAAACCACCATGCCGATAACCGATCCCACGAAACATAACGCGACGATTGCGCACGAAATGCCCGCTACGACCCACGGATTGGAGCCTGCAAGGAATATTGATATTCCCGTTTTTCCCTCTTCCGTCACAGTGTAGAAAAATCTGTAATAGAAATACAAGAACGGAATGGTCATCGGCAGATAAAGCGTTCCGGCGACTACGCACGCCCAGTCGCTTTTATAGCCGTGAAAAATGAGCATTGCAACGCCCTCTGCCACCAAGCCGCAAAGCACTATCATAGACATCGGCGGGAACATAAACACGAGGAACACCGCTATAAATATCGACTGAAAGAACAGCGCGCCCGGTTTTCTTACCTTCATCATTCCGATTACGGGGAAGATGGAAAACTGAAGTCCTAAGCCGAGTTGCACGATTCCGAACAGCGGAACGTTTACGAGAAGCGGCATTACCGCTCCGGTAATAAGCGTGCACGCGGTCATAATCGCCAGAAAGACGATATCTTTTATCTTGTATTTTTTGAAGAATTTACCGTCGTCTTCGGCGGTTTTCGTAGCTGCAACCTGTTCGCTTGCCGCTTTCACTTCCGTATCCTCGGAAACCGATTCCGAATTTTCGATAAGGGCGGAAGCCGCTTCGTCTATTTCGTTGTTTTTCTTTTGTTCGTCCATAAAATTACACTGCCTCCGTCATTCTGCCGTCTTTCACCTTATAAATTCTGTCGGCGATAGCCATGGTGGATTCTCTGTGCGAAACCAGAATGATGCTCTTTTTGTTCTTTTGTTCTTTTAACGCTTTCAAAATAATACCTTCGTTGATACTGTCTACATTGCTTGTCGGTTCATCGAGAAGAATAAGTTGACTACCGCGCAAGAACGCACGAGCAAGTCCTATACGTTGTTTTTCACCAGCCGAAAGGTTATCGCCGAGCGCAACTACCTGCGTTTTGTATCCATCGGGAAGCGTCATTATAAAGTCGTGTACCGCAGCCATTTTGCAGGCGTTTTCGATTTCTTCCATAGTGGCGTCGGGTTTTGCGATACGAAGATTGTCCTCTATTGTTTCTTCAAAAAGGTAAGTGGTCTGCGAAACCATGGTTACGTTCTTAAGAAGTGAATCGGTGTTGATTTTGTCTATATCTATATTGTCATAATCAATTTCGCCGCCGCTTCTCTCCCAAAATCTCATAAGAAGTTTCAGGAACGTCGATTTACCGCAACCGCTTTCGCCCACGACACCGATAATTTCGCCTTTTTCGGCGTGCATTTTAACGTCGTTTAATACTTCCGTCTGTCCGTCATAACTGAACGAAAGGTCTTTTACGTTAAGATTTTCGTACTCAAAGTTTTTACCGTTCGTAACAGCTTCCACGGCGGGTTTTTCGGCAAGAAGATTAAGCACTCTGTCGCCGCTCGCGAACGTCTGCGTAAGGTTTCCGGGAAGTCCGCCTACCGCGATTACGGGACCGAACGATGAGAACACAGTTACCATACCGATAATCATTCTGCCGATAGACAACATGTCGTTTTTAACAAGAACGATACCTACCGCGAGAGCCGCAAGGATAAATACCGACACAGTGAGTTCGATACCCGACCCCGCACGGGTGATATTGTGCTTCATCTTTTTGGTTTCTTTTAAGAGTATATCGGAACGTTTGTTGACTTCTTCTTCTCTCTCTTTGCCTGCGTTGTTCAGAACTATATCCTTGATACCTTTAATACTGTCAAGGAAGTACGCCGAGAACGACGCGAATTCCGCGCGGTATTTAACGCCGCTTTCTTTAAGTCTGCCCGAAGAAATGAGCGGAACTACGATGCCTATAAACAGGAAGCCGACGAGTGCCACAAGTGCGAGATACCAGCTCGAAACAAAACCAACAAACAAGAACACAGCAGTTGAAACGACTATCGCTATACATATAGGCGAAATGGTGTGCGCGTAGAAAACTTCAAGCGTTTCGATATCCGAAGTTATCATCGCGATTATGCTGCCCTTTTGCTTGCTTTCGAGCTTTGCGGGGCAGAGAACGCGGAGCGCTCCGAAGATTTTATCTCTGAACGCCGCGAGCAGTCTGAACGCGATATAGTGGTTGCTATACTGTTCGATATATCTTAAAAATCCGCGGATTATGCCGCAACCTACGGTAAGACCGATTATCCAGCCGTACGAGAGCGCGATTTGTTCGCCGAGGGCTTTCGCAACGCCCACCGCTCCGAACACGGTTACGCCCATTGCCGTAATGAAACCGAAACTGCCGTTTATTACGGCTAATATCATAATGTAAGACAAACTGCCGAGAAGCACCACGAGGCTTGCCATTATCTTTGCGCCGCTTCTTCTTACGTATTTCTTTTCTTTCTTCTGCGTACTCATGCTATCGCCTCCGTATAACCCTGTTCGAGCGTTTTCTGCGCGTTGTAAAGACGAGCGTAACCGCCGTTTGCCGCCATCAGTTCTTTATGCGAGCCGCTTTCCTTGATTTCGCCGTCTTCCATATAGTAGATATTGTCCGCGGGAACGACGTTTGCAAGGCGGTGCGAAATTACGATGACGCTTCTGTTTTCGGAAAGAGCTTTGATATTGTTCATAATGATAGATTCGCTGTCGATATCTATGTTGCTGGTCGCTTCGTCGAAAACGTAAATGTCTTTATCCGATACGAGCGAAATTGCGAGAGCAAGACGCTGTTTCTGTCCGCCCGAAATGTTGTTGGCGTCTTCGGTGATTACTTTATCCAATCCGCCGTTTTCTTCGATGAATTCTTTTAAGTTCACCTTTTCGAGAGCGGCAAAAATTTCTTCGTCGGTAACGTTTTCTTTAGCCATTTTGAAGTTGTCCTTCACGCTTTCGTTAAAGATATAGGTGTTGTAGCTTACGGCTGCAAGGTGCGAATACCAGTTTTCGCGGGAAAGTTTTTCAAGCAGCTTTCCGCCTACGGTAACTTCGCCTTTCTGCGGACGGAACGCGCCGACCAGCATATTTACTACCGTGGACTTGCCGCAGCCGCTTTCGCCGACGATAGCGGTCATTCCTTTTTCGGGGAATACCATGTTGACGTCTTTCAGAACGTCGCGTTTGCCGTCGTAAGAGAAGGTGATATTTTCAAGCTTGACGTCTTTGTTGCCGTCAAGCGTTTCCGTTCCCCATTCGGGATCGGGAGTATTTAATAGAGATATAATCTTTTTGCCCGCGCTTACGCCGTTCATCGCGACGTGGAACGCCGAACCGAACGCACGGAGCGGAAGGAAAAATTCAACCGATACGAGGCAAAGGAACAACGCCGCTATCGGGTTAAGCCCCCAGAACGCCGCGCCGCAAATTGCCAAGCCGATACCGATACCCGCACCACCGTAAGCCACCAAATCCATAATAGTGATGCTTACGAGCTGCATTACAAGGACCTTCATAGTGATTACTCGGAACTCTTCGGCGCTTTCGTTTATCTTGACGTGCTGCGCCGCGTCTGCCTGAAAGATTTTGAGTTCTTTAAGTCCCTGAACGCTGTCGAGGAACTTATCGCCCATCGAAGTGTATTTACCCCAATATTTGGCGAATACCTTCTTTGCGTACTTGCTTACCGCGATAATGGATACGGGAATAAGCGGTACGCAGCAAATAAGCACGAGAGCCGTTCTCCAATCTATCCATACGCAAATCAGAAACAAAACTATCGGCGCAATCATCGCGAAGAAGAACTGCGGAAGATAGCTTGAAAAATAAATGTCAAGCTGTTCCACGCCTTCGAGAGAAACCTGCGTAAGTCCTGCCATGCTCATTCCGTCGGTGGTTTTTACGCCCAGTCTTAATATCTTATTGTATACCTTTTCGCGAAGATCTCTTTTTACGCCTCTTCCGAGCTTGTCCTTTATGTCGCCCGTAATGCGCGAACACGTGTATCTTACCGCGATACCGACTACCGCGCCCACAAGCGGATATAAAGCTCGGCGTCCTGGATAAGCAGATACACCGCGTAGCATACGCTTGCCGTTATTGAAACGTTTGCGATAAGCCCGAGTACCTGCAACGCCACGGCGATAAATATGTACTTTTTATTTCCGCCGATCAGTTTGAATAACTCTTTGTCTATCATTGGTTTACTCCTTGTCTTTCTTTTGGTCGTTTGCCTGAGTCGTCTGAACCGGCTTTGCCGCAGCGGCGTTTGCCGTTTGCTCTTTCGCCTGTTTTTTCAACTGTTTTTTGTATTTAATCATTGCCGTCACGTGCGACATTGCGAATATCGGGTGCGAGAACAACATTCGCGGACCGGAATATTTCATTACTTTTTTCATTTCCGCGCGATATTCGGGTTTGTAGCAGTGAATTTTGCAGTAAGAACAGAACCCTTTGTTCTTTTTGAAAGGACATTTTTCAAGCCTGAACGCCGCGTATTCGGCAAGTTCACGGCACTTGGAGCAAAGTTCTTTGCCCTTTACTCCCTCGGCTTTCCTTTCTTCTTTGTGGTTGCCGCGACAATACATTCTTATCATCACGGGAATCAGTTTCTTTTCTGTATTCCAATGTTTATACTCTTTGCTCATGATGAGATCCCTCCGTTCCCGACTTTATAAACTTTGCCACTCCGTTGCGGGTCGTTTCCGAAAACGCGCACGTGGCGTTCAGCGCGTCCTCGTACGCCTGATTTCTCGGCGTTCCGCAGTGCAGCGAAAGATGCGACGATATAAAACGTATAATAGTCATATACTCGTTTAAGGCGTCCTCGCCCTTTTTGGTCAGAATGATTTTTCTTTCGTTCTTCTCGATAAAACCCTTTTCTCGCAATCGCTCCATTGCGTTGTACGTACTGACTTTTGAAACTTTGAGTTTGTTTGCCAAATCCGTCTGCTTTACGTTTTCCATTTGTCCGGCAAGTTCATTGGCTGCTATTAAATACCTTAATTCTGACGAACTCATAAAACTCCGATTTAGTTAGCATAGGCTAACCGTTGAACAAAAAATACGGTTCCTCGTAAGGAACACACATCATTATACTCAAAAAAATCGTTTTGTCAATTAAAAATTAGCGTCCGGCTAAAAAATATCGTTTTGCAATATTTCCGTTTTTTGCGGATGCGCTGGCGCCGTAAAAAGTCGTCTTTCGGCACGCAACGTTCTCTTTTCAAAAAGCACGGCGAAAAAAACTTTACATAACGCGCGATTTATGATAAAATAATAGGCGAAAAACAAATCGGAGAAAGCATTATGAACTATACGGGCAACGGCTGGGACGAAATTCTTTCCGGCGAATTCAACGCACCATACTTCAAGGCGCTAATGGAAAAGGTGAACGCCGAGTACGCAACCAAAACCGTTTATCCGCCCAAGGACGAAATTTTTGCGGCGATGAAAACGGTGGATTACGATAAAGTAAAAGTGGTAATCATCGGGCAGGACCCCTATCACGGCGCAGGTCAGGCAAACGGCATGGCGTTTTCGGTGAACAAGGGCGTGCCTCTTCCCCCGTCGCTTCAAAATATTTTTAAGGAAATCAAGGACGAATACGGCGCTTCACCCGACGGCGGAACGCTTATCGGCTGGGCAAAGCAGGGCGTACTGCTTCTGAACACCGTTCTCACCGTCCGCGAAGCTTCGCCGCAGAGCCATTCGGCGTACGGCTGGCAGCAGTTCACCGACGCGGTCATCGAAGCGTGCAACAAGCGGGATAAGCCCATGGTGTTCCTTTTGTGGGGCAGCAACGCAATCGCGAAAAAGAAATTCATTTCCGCACCGCACCTTATTCTGGAAAGCGCGCACCCCAGCCCTCTTTCCGCCTACCGCGGATTTTTCGGCTGCGGTCATTTCCGTAAAGCCAACGAATTTCTCGTTGCGAACGGGCAGCAGCCCATCGACTGGCTCAAAGCCGACGACGCCGACGATCGCTATTACGGAAGCGGCACGATTACGAGAATTTAGCGTATTATTTTGCGTCAATCGGCTTGCAATAGCGCGTTCGATATGATATAATAAAGTCAAGCCGAAAGGCAAAAACATACAAGAGGTATTTATAGGACTATGATGAAAGTATCAAACATGAACATTCCGGTGAAAGCGGAAAACAATCCGAAAGCTTTCCCCGCCGAAATCGACGCGCAGAAAACTTCGGTATTCTACGGCTGCCGCGACCCCTACATCCTGCTCTACGGCGGAAAATACTATTTCTATCGCGGAATGGGCGGTAACGGCATCGGTTGCGCGGTGAGCGACGACCTCGAAAACTGGACCAAACCGCAAACCGTTTTCGCCGTTCCCGAAAATTTCCACGGAATTAAGGACCTTTTCTGGGCGCCCGAATGCCATTACTATAAAGGGCATTTCTACATATTCACGTCGGTGTTCTCCGGAAAATACAACCACCGCACCATCTCGGTGTACCGCGCGGACAATCCTCTCGGAC
>CAKQJJ010000056.1 GCA_934247335.1 uncultured Clostridia bacterium
GATTTCGGTTTGTTCTACTTTATAATCGCAACGGGAACAATGTTCTCCCGCTGTCAAGCCTGTTTTTAAGCATGTTGCGGAAACTGCCTCGTCCTTTACTATATCGTGACCAAGTGCGGGAACTTCGGTTTGTTCCACTTTATAATCGCAACGGGTACAGTGTTCGCCCGCCGTCAAGCCGCTTGTAAGACAAGTTGCCGATACTGCTTCGTCCTTGATTATATCGTGTCCAAGCGCGGGTATTTCGGTTTGTTCCACTTTATAATCACAGCGAGAACAGTGTTCTCCCGCAGTTAAACCGCTCGTAAGGCAGGTTGCGGAAACCGCTTCGTCCTTGATTATATCGTGTCCAAGCGCGGGTATTTCGTTCTGCTCTATTTTGTAATCACAACGAGAACAATGTTCGCCTGCCGTCAAGCCGCTAGTAAGGCAGGTTGCGGGAACTGCTTCGTCCTTTACTATATCGTGTCCGAGTGCGGGGATTTCGTTCTGCTCCACTTTATAATCACAACGGGAACAGTGTTCGCCCGCCGTTAAACCGGTTGTAAGACATGTAGCCGATACCGCTTCGTCCTTGATTATATCGTGACCAAGTGCGGGTATTTCGGTTTGCTCCACCTTATAATCACAACGGGTGCAGTGTTCGCCCGCAGTCAAGCCACTCGCAAGGCAAGTCGCCGACACTGCTTCGTCCTTAATGATATCGTGTCCGAGCGCGGGGATTTCGACCGCTTCGTCCGGTTGTTTACATTCGGTGCAATAGCGGACTTTTTCGCCGTTTTCCGTGCAAGTCGCTTCTTTCGTGACGACGTAATCGCCGAAAACGTGCTCGTGTTCTTTGGTTTCGCCGGCGTTGTTGCAGGTTGAAAAGACGCACGTGAACGCGAGCGCCGAAATTGCCAGAACCATCAGTATTTTTTTCATTGAAGTTTGTCCTTCTCGTTTTTTACGGGGTTTAAATTTTTAAGTAATTTTGCCGTTTTTGCTCGGGGTTTATTGCAAAAACGGCGTTATTTCAGCCAAGCTCGGGCGTATCCGTAAATTCGACTTCGGGCGATCCTTTAATTCCGTCCGATTCAAACAGAATTATCTCGTTTTCGCCGCCGTGCAAAATTCCGGCGGGAACGAACAGCGTTTTCTGCGGTCCGATTTCCCAGAATCTGCCCAGATTGAAGCCGTTTATAACCACGAATCCCTTGCGGAAATTATCGGTTTTAAGGAAGGTGTCAAGCGGATTTTCGACTGTGAATTTGCCCTTGTAGAAGCGCGAATTTTCGTTTGAATCGGAAAGCGAAAAGTCCACTTTTCCGAGGTTGTCCATGGGCAGAGCATACACTTCCCAGTCGAAGTGAATGCGCGTGTCCAGAAGGCATCTTCCGGGCAAGCCCTTCTTTCTCATGGACTTGGGTCCGAAGTTGGTTCTTCCCATGTTTTCGCACAGAATCGAAAGAGTGTCGCCCTCTTTCGCCGAGAAAGTAACCGCGTATTCCTTGTCGTTTACGTACACGATGCCTTTTAATTCGTCGTTTACGTAAATCTGAGCGCGGTCGCCGATTTCGCTGAACGACAAACGCACGTTTTCGTAGTCGCGGTTGAGGCGCGTGCGGTACAAAATATATCCGTAGCCGCTGCCGTACGCTTCCATGGCGCGCGGAACGGACGAATACTGCGCCTTTGAAAGATTTTCAAGATTGGCAAAAAGACTTGCGCATTCGCTGAATTTAACTTTTCCGTAAGCCGCCTTGGGTCTGTTTTCGGGAACGGGCGGCAAAGTTTCGCCGGTGTGCTTCTGAATGACTTTTCTCACTTCGAGATATTTTTCGGTTACGTCGCCGCACTCGGACAAAAGCGCGTCGTAGTCGTAGCTGGTAACGTCCGGCGCATAAGTTTCGTAGTGATTGGCGCCGCTGGTAAAGCCGAAATTGGTTCCGCCGATAAACATATAAAAGTTAACGCTGCCGCGCGAGAGCATATCGTCCACAACCTTTGCATACGCCTTTGCGTCGGTGGTGTGGTGCTTTTCGTCGCCCCAGGCGTCAAACCAGCCGTCCCACATTTCCATACACATTTTGGGAACACAAGGGAACATTTTGTCGTGCTCGGCAAAGTTTTCTTCCACACGGCTGCCGAAATTGAGCGTGGGCAGGCAGCCTTCGGTCGTACCGTCGAGAAGGTCCTGTCTGCTCGTGCCGTCCGACGTGAACAGCGGAACGTCTATTCCGCGTTTTCTGTAACCGTCGTGCAGATACTTCAAGTATTTTTTGTCGTCGCCGTAATAGCCGTACTCGTTTTCGCACTGCATCATTATGACGTTGCCGCCGTTGGTGCATAAAAGCGGCTTGATTCTTCCAAGCAGTTCGTCGAGGTATCTGTCGAAATACTTGATGTACGAAGCGTTCATGCAGCGTATTTCGATATCGTCTTCCGACTGAATCCACCACGGAAGTCCGCCGAACTCGAATTCGGCGCAAATGTACGGACCGGGGCGGACTATCACCATAAGCCCCTCTTCCTGCGCGGTTTTAAGAAACTTTTCTATGTCGAGGATGCCCGAAAAATCAAACTCGCCTTTTTTCTTCTCGTGCAGAGTCCAGGCGCAGTACGTTTCCACGCAGTTACAGCCCATAGCGCGCATTTTTTTGAAGATATCGCGCCAGGTTCCGGGCAGATTGCGGAAATAATGCACCGCTCCGGATATTATTTTTACCGGTTTGCCGTCCTTAACGAATTGATTGTCTTTTATTTCAAAAGTCATGTTTTTCTCCCGTTTATTATATTTTGAGATAGCCTTTCAGCACTTTAAGCGTGTTGTAAACGCCGTCGATATGGCTTCTCTCGTAGCCGTGGCTTGCGTATACGCCAGCGCCTATAAGCCCGTGGCGAACGTCGTTTCCGGCACGCAAAGTCGCTTCGACGTCCGAGCCGTAGTGCGGATACACGTCGGCGGCGTAGTCGGCGTTTTCTTTTTTCGCGGCGTCTATAAGTCCGCTTACGACCTTATAGCTGTACGGTCCGCCCGAATCTTTAACGCAAATCGACACTTGTTTTTCCGTGCAGGCAAGACCTTTTCCCACGCAGCCCATGTCCACGCTTATCGCCTCGGTTACGCCCTGCGGCACCGAAGCCGAACCGCCGTGTCCCACTTCTTCGTAAACGGTTACGTGAACGTAAGTTTTACGGGGCAGAGTGATTTTTTTGTCGGCGATATATTTTGCAAAGCCGAGAAGTATGCCAACCGACAGCTTGTCGTCTAAAAATCTGCTTTTTATATAGCCGCTTTCGGTGATGCGGCTGCGCGGCTCGAAGCACACGAAGTCGCCGTTTTCGATACCCAGATTTTTGACGTCGGCAGCGCTTTTTACGTCCTCGTCCAGAACGATTTCTATACTGTCGAACGTACGCTTTACGTCGTTGTATTCGCCGTTGACGTGCAGCGAAGCGTTTATAAGCTGCGCCGTACCTTCGTAAATCTTGCCGTCACGGGTATAAACGCGCACGTTTTCGGCTTCGGCGTTATTGGCGTTCATTCCGCCGATATTGGTTATTTTAAGTCTGCCGTCGCCCTTGATTTCGCACACCATGCCGCCCAGCGTGTCCGTGTGCGCTTCGAGCAGCAGCGCGTCGTCCGCATTCTCGCCGCCGAGGTCGATGATAGCCCCGCCTTTAACCGTTTTTTCCGCCTTGAATCCGAGCGAAGAAAACTGCGCCGTAACCCAATCGGTCGCCTTGTCGGTAAAGCCCGACGGGCTGTCTATTGCCAGTAGTTCAAGCGCCTTTTGCGCTGCAAATTCCGCGTATTTTCTATCCATATAATTAGCCTCCCGTAGTCGTTTTCTCTGTCAATAAAGCGTTTTTCGCTGCCGGATTCGCAATCTTTCCGACTTATCGCAACGCCGTCTTCGATTATAGCAAAAAAAGCGGTTTCTGTCAACGAAGCCGCTTATAAAAAGCCTATTTTTAACTTTTTCGATTATTTCTACCCGCCTCTCCGGAACAGGGATTTTCGCGTTAAAACCGCCAGTCAGTCGCAAGCGGTATCTATTCTTGCGATATACGCGTCCTGCTCGGCGCGGCTTAAATTGTTCCACAAAACGTTCCAACCGCACACGCGAATCTGCAATCCCGGGTATTTGTCGGGATGCGCCTGAGCGTCGCGCAGCGTTTTTACGTCTAAAACGTTAAACTGAATTGCCGTTCCGCCGCCGCGCATATAGGTTTTCACGAGTGCGCGTATGACGCCAAGTCCGTCGTCGCCCTCGCACGCGGACGGATGCAGCATAAGGTCGAGGCAAAAACTTTCGGGATAGGTATACGGGCGCAGTTTTACAGCCGAAGAAACGGCAGCAGTAACGCCGCTTCTGTCGGCGCCTATCGACGGAGAGCCGTTTTTGGAATTTTCGTCGCCTTTCTTTCTGCCGTCGGGCGTGGCAAACGTTTTTTCTCCTTCCCACTTGAACTGCATTGCCGAATGCATGACGGCTTTGTAGACACCGCCCCTTGCGTTGGGGCGATTGTTCACCTCGTTTGCGAAGAACGCCGCCATCGCCTCCGCGTAAACATCGGCATCCTTATCGTCGTTTCCGTACTTATGCACGCTGTTTTTTACCTTCGCGCGCAGGCGTTCGTAGCCTTGCCAGTCGCAGTCCAGCGCGGCTTTAAGCGTTTGAAGCGTTACTTCTTTTTTGTCGTAAACAAACTCTTTAACTGCCATTACGCTGTCGACAAGAGTAGCAAACCCGCAATTCAGGACAGACGAATTGTTGAATTTTACGCCGCACCGGCAGGCGTCGGCGCCCTTTTCGAGCGCGCTTTTTACGGTTGCCGAATACATATTGGACGGGTTGACGTACGACATGTATTTTTCGTACTCGCTCGATACCGCTATCGTCTTTTCGATAAGCGCGCGCCACTGTTTCAGCACCGCCGAATAAAAGTCGTCAAACTTATAAAAAGGCGCGTTTCCGCTTGTTATTTCGCCCGTGCGCAGCCCGAAATAGTCGTTAATATTTCTGTCAAACCCGTCGGAAAAGACGTATTCCACCGCTTTTGCCGCGTTAACGTAGCCGGTTGCCGAACAAACTTCGTTCGCTCGCACGCCCGTTTCGTAACAGCCGCGGATATCGCCCTCGCGTGCCTCGTCGTACGTTGCGCCGTAGCTCATCATCGCCTTTATCATGCCCGGCTCGCACACAAACACGAAGCTGCTTATTCCGCGCCGCACCATGTCCAGCACTTTGTTTAAGATATCGTCGGGCGTGTTCTCGTTTACTTTCAGCTGAATTTTTGGGTTGTATATTTTCATCTCGTCGTACGCTTCGAGAATAAGGTGCGACAGGTCGTTGTATTTCGTTTTTCCGTCCTCGTCGGTGCCGCCGAGATACAACGGCTGACCCCAGTAGTTGCCGATCGCCTGCCACTGGAAGAGAAAATATTTCAAAAGCTGCTTGATTTCTTCGTGGGTAAAGGTGCCGTTTTCAAGATCGTTTTCGTAAAAGCGCAAAAGCGTTCCGTCCAGCCCGTTCCCGAGAGACCGCACCTGATAGGAGTCGAAACATTCCGACACGATGAAATATAAAAACATAGTCGTCATCGCCTGATAGGTATTTTCGGGCGCGCCGCAGGCAACTTTGGCAAGGCAGTCGGCAACGAACTTCGCTCTTTGTCCGCTTGCGCCCGTCCGCTCGCGCGCCTTTTCACGTGCCAGTGCGCAAAGTCTTTCCGTAAATTCACAAGTCGCGTTGTACTCGATTATTATTCCGTCGTAAAATGCGCGCTTTTCTTCGGTAAGACAACCCGCTTTTTCGCACTTTGCTTTGTATTCTTCCGCTCTTTGTTTAAGTCCCGCAAATCCGAGCGACAGAATGCCGTCCCAGTCGGGCACCACGTGGTCGAAATCGGGCCATATAACCGCCGCTCCCGAATCGCACATTCTGCGCATTTTTTCCTTTATCCCGGGAATTTTGCCGCCAAAAACTTCGCCGTACCACTTATTGAAAGTAACGCCGTTGGCAAGGCGGTTAAGCGAATATATGCCCGGAAAGAAGTCGCTCGGGTTAATGTCGATGCGGGTGTTTTGCAAAACGTATTCGACGGCGCGCGCCTTTTGTTCGGGGTGCGACAGATTTTTATTTTTTTCGCAAACGAGCTTCAACCCTTCGCGTATCTCGTCGTCGGATTTGCCCGTTTTTTCGTCGAAGTCGTAGCCGTGATACGCCATGCGGGCGTACGGATCGAACGGCTTGTTCTGCAAATGATATTTATTCGATATAGTTTCTCTGTCTTTGCCGAAAGTGAATTTCACCATAAATCGCGATTCTCCTTATTTCGCCTTTATTCGTCGTTTATTATAATCCCAACCGCGCAAAAAATCAATAGACAAACGAAAACGATTGACTTATCCGAAACACAAGATTATAATACCATCAAAGACAATCGCGGAGTTTAAGCGTAAAACGGAGAAACGCAATGGAAAACGCAAATTTTTTTAACGAATATTTTCACGTTTACGATATCGAACTTGTTCTTTTCGTAACTCCTCGGCTTACAAGCAAGCGCATGGAAAACCGAAAAAATTTCGGGCTGGTGTACTATCCGAAAGCTTACTCAAAGCTGCAATTCGGCGAAAAGTCGTACCTGCCCGAAAACGGACAGATTATGTTTTTCCCGAAAAATTCCACGTACGACGTTATTCTTCAAAACGACGTTTCGGACAAAGACGGCTGCCTCGCAATAAATTTCTCATCGCCCGATCTTAATCAAACCGAGCCTTTCGTTTTTACGCCGAAATCGGCAAACGCGTTTACCCGCTACTTCGTAAAAGCCGAAAAAGCGTGGCGCGAAAAGCGACCGTGGTACCGCGAAAAATGCATGGAATACCTGTTTGCGATAATCTCGGCAATGAAAGCCGACGGCGCCTATTCCCCGTCCGCGCACAAAAAAATAATCGCGCCCGCCGTGGATTATATTCACGAAAATTACTGCGGCGGCAAAATCTATTCTTCCGCTCTCGCGTCGCTGTGCGGGATTTCGGAAGTGTACCTCCGCAAACTGTTTGCCGAAGCGTACGGACTATCTCCCGTGGATTATATAAACGTGCTTAAAATCGAACGTGCAAAAGAACTGCTGCGAGAAAGCGCTCAAAAGGACAAAAAAGAGTTCCGCGTGGGCGAAATCGCGCTGCTTTGCGGCTTTACGGACGTGTTTTATTTTACGCGGCTTTTCAAAAATTCGACGGGCTGCACTCCGTCCGAATTTATAAAAAATAAGTACCGGCGACTTTTGCGTCACCCGGTACTCGTTTTCGTCTTAATTTTTTGCGTTTTATTTTTCTATAAGGTCCAAAAACTTAAACGTTCTGCAATCGACAAGCCCTCTGTCGGTGATACGCACTTCGGGCAGGCAGGCAAGCGATACAATAGACATGGTCATAAAAGGCGACGGCAAAGCGCAGCCCAGTTCTTTCCACGCGCTTTCCAGAACTTTTACCTTTTCTTCCATTTCTTCGACAGGAACGTCGTTCATAAGTCCGGCTACCGGCAACTCTACCAAGCCGATTATTTTTCCGTCTTTTACGGCAACCAGTCCGCCGCCGCATTCGATAAGCGTGTTTACGGCAAGCGCCATATCGCTGTCGTTCGTGCCTACTACCAGCAGATTGTGCGCGTCGTGAGCCACCGTCTGGGCAAGCGCGCCGTCTTTTATTCCGAATCCGGTTATAAATCCTTTGCCGACGTTGCCCGTTCTGTGATGGCGCTCGAAAACGCACGCTTTCATCACGTCGCGAGTG
>CAKQJJ010000057.1 GCA_934247335.1 uncultured Clostridia bacterium
GCCTATTTCAACCACCGCTTTGCCGCCTATTTTTTCGGGAATAACGACGTCCTCGGGCAGAGTTTGCGGGTTGAAGCCGGTAATTTTAAGTCCGCCGTCGGTGTTTGCGAGAACGAGATAATCGTGAGAAGGAACCGCGGAATTATTCGTGCAGGCGGCAAAAGGCATAGCGAAACACGTCAATAAAGCGGTAAGAATAACGAGAAAGCAAGCAAAACGTTTCATAAAAGTCGGTCTCCTTAAAAAAATATTAGCTATCATTATAACACATAAATGTCACAATGTCAATACGTATCGTTGATTTTTATAAAAAATCGGGAGAGAAAATAGTTAAACGTTTTTCTTTTTTCGTGTTGACAATCGGGGCTTTCGGGGGTATAATAAATAAAGAATAGGCGGCTTTCGCGGCGCAAGGCGATTTGCTTAACGAAAAAACGGAAGCGCTTAAACCGAAATATACCGAAAAAGAGGGTAAAATCATGAAAAACGAGTTCAAAGACGTAAGAATAGTGGATAATTTTTATCAATCGTCGTCGTATTTTCCCATGCCGACGCTGCTTATCTCTACAATTTCGGAGAGCGGGCAAACCAATCTCGGCGCGTATTCGCTGTGCTTTCCGTATTACATTGCTGGCAAGGAGCGTTACGCCATGATTTTGGAATGCCGCAACAGCTCCAATACGGCGCAAAATATTCTGCGCACCAAAAAAGCCACGCTCAATTTTATTCCGGACGACAAAAAGTACTTCCGCGAAGCCGTGCGACTTGGCTTCCCGGGGCTTACCACCGCCGAGAAAATGAAAGACTGCATATTCACGCTCGGCAAAGGTCAGGCGGACGGGCAGCGCCCCGAAATCGTCGAGGAGGCTTTTCAGGTGTTTGAATGCACCTGGGACGACAAGCTTGAAAACGCTTTCGAGGATAAGCCCGGCTGTCTGGAAGGTTACGAGCCGCCTTACCGCGATTTTAACGGCATAACCAGCAAGTTCGGCGCTCATTTTATACTCAAAATAGACAAAATTCTTATGAAAGAGAAATATTACGACGGTATCGTAAATCAAGCCGCGCCGTCGCTTTTCCCGCCCGTTCCCGTGGATTACGGCTATCGCGACAGCAAATATTTCTGGTGCAGCAAGCACAAAACGCCGTTCAAGGAGAAAATTCAGGCAAAGGACGGCGACGTGCAGTCGGTGGAATACGCCGCAAAGCGCATCGACCCGGACGTTACGTTTACGCACGAGGCGTGCGAAAAGCTTACCAAAATTCCGCGCGTGTTCCTGAAAGCGGCTCTGACGCAAATGGTGGCCATCGCCAAGCAGGAAGGAATTACGGTTATCGACGAAAAAGCGGTGGATTTGATTAACGACAAGCGCCGCCAGGAAAAGAAAAAGTAAAACAAGCGCATTCGGCGCGTTGCCTCTCCTTTATCGGGAGAGGTTTTTTTGTTTTAGGGGTTATAGGGGTAGTGAGATTATTTTGTAGTGTGGTGCGGCGTTTTTAGGAAAGAAAACAAACGCTTGTTTTCTAACTGTAGGGACAGACGTCCTCGGCTGTCCGAATAGAATTACGGCGGGAGCAAGCCACCCGCCCTACGAAAGAGGTTATTGGTGTGACGCAAACGGAATTATCCTATTTAAAATAAAAGTTTGACATTGCCTAAAACCCCAATCGGACAGTCGGGGACGCCTGTCCCTACAGTAAAAGAACGAGCGTTTGTTTTCTCTCATACCTAAAAGCGTTGCGGGGTTTGGGACACAGTCGCGGTAGTAGTCACCAACGACTTTTTTGCTTCTTTTTTCTTCGCCTGAAAAAAGAAGATATCTCACACAGCCGAGAGGACGAAAGTCCCTACATTATAATGCAGGCGAACATAGTTCGCCCCTACGGAATAAAGTCGAGAATGCGGTAATCGGATTTAACAAAAATTAAAATAGCCCTCTCCGTCACGATAAATCGTGCCACCTCTCCCGGAGTGAGAGGCTTTAAAAAGGTTTGGGCAGCCGAGAGGACGAAAGTCCCTACAAAAAAAGGACTGGCATTTCAACATACGACGTGTTCGCAAATATATAAAAACGTTATTGTGCGGGGCGAAATAAAACCGCGGTAAAGCAAAAACGGACAAGATAATTATAGCGCGGCGGGAAAAAGAATGCTATAATGTAGAAAAAAGCGGAGGAAAAGCTTTAATGAACGAAATCGGGAAGATGATTATTACCGACGAAGAGCAACTGAAAGAATACGCGCCTTGCAAGCGCGTCTGGCAGGGCATACCGTCGTTCGAGCGCACGAAAAAAGGGCGCTGTTTTTCGATATTCTACACCGGCGAAACGGGAGAAATGAACGGCAACTACTGCACTCTGGCGGTCAGCGACGACGGCGAAAACTGGCGCGACCCCGTGCTGGTGACTTACGCCGGCAAAGACAGGCGCTGTTACGACCCCAACGTGTGGATAGATCCGTTGGGCAGACTGTGGCTTATATGGTCGGTCATGCCGGATCTCAGCGTATACGCGGCTATCTGCGACGATCCCGACGCCGACAAACTCGTGTTCGGAGAGGAACGCAGAATAGGCATGGGAGTAATGCTCAACAAGCCCACGGTTTTATCGTCGGGCGAATGGCTGTTCCCCATGGCTGTGTGGAAAGACAGCGTTATGAGTCCTTACGTCGGCACCAGACCCAAAGTGCCGCGCCTTGCAAACGCCGTCCGCACGGTGGACGAGGGTAAAACCTTTACCCGCCTGGGCGGAGTGGACATGCCCGAACGCTGCTTCGACGAGCATATGATAGTCGAGCTTAAAGACGGACGGCTTGCCATGTTCGTGCGCACTTATTACGGAATAGGCGTAAGTTATTCGTTTGACGGCGGCTTTACATGGTCGGAAGGCAAGGACACGGGCATACTTTCGCCCAACTCGCGCTTTTTTATCCGCAAGCTTAAAAGCGGCAATTACCTTCTGGTTACCAACGACTCGAAGCGCCGCGACAAGATGACCGCGTTTATTTCCACCGACGAATGTAAGACGTGGCAGGGCGGGCTGCTGCTTGACAAGCGCGATCAGGTTTCCTACCCCGACGGCGTGGAATCGGACGGCTGCATTTACATAACTTACGACTGCGAGCGCGGCAATCCCCGAACGCTGGAAGCCACCGAAAAGTGCGCCCGCGAAATATTGTACGCGCGCTTTACCGAGGCGGACGCTCTTGCCGGCAAAAACGTGAGCGGCAAGTGCGAATTTAAGAAAATTATATCAAAACTGGGCAAATACGACGGAAAGAAGAACCCGTACGCCGAAAAAAAGTATTTTTCCGACGACGAATACGTTGACTATCTGATGACTTTGCCCAATGCCGACGCGGTTATGAAACGGCTGTATTCGGACGGCGTTACGTGCTACGTAATTAAAGATTCGGCGGCGCGCGAGCGCGTGGATCAGCTTATCGACCAATTTGAAAAAGCCGATCGGGATGAGGAAAAGCGCAAAATTCTGTACGAATTGAACGGCATTTTCAAAAACAACAAGCGCGAATACGCAGTCACCGACGAGGACGATCTCGTGGAAAAAATAATCACCTACATCGACGAGCATTACGGCGAGGAACTAACGCTCGACGCGATTGCAAGGCATTTTGCGATAAGTCGTTATTATTTGTGCCACGCGTTTAAGAGACAGACCGGCACGTCGGCAATCAAATTTATAACTTCGCGCCGCATTTACATGGCTAAAAAGATGCTTAAAGACAGCTACGCGACCATTACCGACATAGGCTTCGAGTGCGGCTTTTCCGACAGCGCGTATTTTATAAAGACGTTCAGGCGCGCCGAGGGAATAAGTCCGGGAGCTTATCGCAAGCAGATGCGGAAAAATTCCGGAAAGGATTGACGCGAAATAAAATACGAAGATAAAAATTTATAAGGAGAAAATTATGATAAAGACTACTTAAAATCGTGGCAAGTCTCGTCGTGTGCTTTGCGCTGATATTTTCCGTGGCGTGCAAAGGCGCGGACGGGGCAGCGGGCAACGGAATTAAATCGGCTGTGGTTGAAGACGGCAGACTTATTCTGATTCTCGACGACGGCAGCCACCTGGATCTCGGATTGATTTCCGGAGCGCAGGGAGAGAAAGGCGAAACCGGTGAACAAGGACCCAAGGGTGACCAGGGCGAAAAGGGTGAACCCGGAGAACAGGGACCCAAGGGCGACCATGGTGAAAAAGGCGAAACCGGTGAACAAGGACCCAAGGGTGACCAGGGCGAAAAGGGTGAAACCGGCGAACAAGGACCCAAAGGTGACCAGGGTGAAAAGGGCGAAACCGGCGAACAAGGACCGAAAGGCGACCAAGGCGAAAAGGGCGAAACCGGCGAGCAGGGACCCAAGGGCGACCAAGGCAAAAAAGGTGAACCCGGAGAACAGGGACCCAAGGGCGACCAGGGTGAAAAAGGTGAAACCGGCGAGCAGGGACCCAAGGGCGACCGGGGCGAAAAGGGCGAAACCGGCGAACAAGGACCGAAAGGCGACCGGGGTGAAAAGGGTGAACCCGGCGAACAAGGACCGAAAGGCGACCAGGGTGAAAAAGGCGAAACCGGTGAGAAAGGAGACAAGGGCGAAACCGGAGCTACCGGCAAGTCGGCTTACGAGGCGTTCAAGGAAATGTATCCCGACTACGCCGGCGACGAGCAGACCTTTATCGAAGATCTCGTAAACGGCAGACTGGGCGATTTCTATATAAAGAGCGGAGCGGCTCTTCTGACTCTGACCGTCACCGACAAAAACGGTTTGCCCGTCGCAAACGCGGTCGTTTATGCCGGCGAATATCGCTATATGACCAACGCCGACGGCGAAGCCAAGATAATACTGTTTAAGGACGGCGCAAGCATAACTGTCGAAAAATTCGGCTACGGCAATGCTATGCTGGAAATCTCGGCGGAAGATATAAAAAATTCGGAAGTAAATATGACAAGAAACATTCAACTCGAAACCATTAAAACTGCAAGCGGTTACATTCCGAGAAGCGAAAACTACATGGATTTCGTTGTGCCCAACGGCTACAACACGGCGGAATACTATTATTACGTAACGTACGAAGAAACCGGCGTTCGCGTCGCGATAGACGTCGTGGACAACGATCCCGCGTCCTTTTCTAACTGCGGCGAATCCGATAACGTCGAATTCGTAATACATAAAAAGACTATCGACGCAAACAATTCGACAGGCAATTCGCTGCGTATTCTCGCGGGATTGTGGAACGGTCAGACCTTTATTAAGCGCGCGACGAGCGGCACTGCGTTTGGCTCGGACGAATACGCAACGCTGGTTAAAAACGGCAAAGTGTCCGAACTCCGCTCGGAAAAGACCGTGGCGGCAGACGGATATGCGGGAATGACGTACGAAATTCTTCTCGACTATTCGCTGTGGGGCGCAAACAGAGCGGCTCTCGTCGGAAACATGACCATCGACGCGGCGGCAAGAAACTCGCACGCGGTAAACGGAGCGTATTCCAAAGACGTAAGCGCGTTCCGTTACTACGCGAAAAGAGGAGCGTATTGGGTAAGAGCAAGCCGCGCTACGCTTATTCTCGCCGACGGCAAGCCCGTAAAGAATACGTTTGAAGTTCCCACGCTTACCGAAATGTTTGAAAGCTCTTCTCTCGGCGGCGGAAAATCGCTTATGGATAATCTTGCGGTCGTGAAGGGCAACGGTTCGGTGCAGAGATTCGGCTCCGACGCGTTCCTGTTCTCCAACAGAATGTACTACGTCGACGCAGACACCATGCCCGCCGACCTCGAAGGACTTGCGTTTCTGTATAAAGAAATGACCGAAAAGGCAACCGAATTCGAGGTGACCGAGGCAGGTTACGTAATAGTGGGCGTGCCCGCAATCGGATACGACGCAACGCTAAACGCGCTCGTTTCGGACGGATTTACGCTCGTTTCGGATAAATTGCCCAATATGGCTAAAAACGCAGGCGTCACCACCGAACCCACTTACTACTACGTCAAGTGGTGCGAAGCGGGCGAAACCTATTCGGTTGCGAAGTGGAACGTCGTTTTGTTCCGCTCGAACGGCAAGTTCGACGGCAAAAACTGGATGGACGCCTCTGCGGCGGTCAATATTCTGTCCACCGACGAACTTAAAACCAAGTACGATCCCGCTACCCGCCAGTGGCAGGGTATTCCCGGCATAGAAACGGTTACCGTAAACGGAAAAAACCGTCTGTGGGCAACGTGGTTTACGGGCATGGACAAAGAGCCGCGAGTGGGCAACTTCGCAGTGTACGCGTTCTCGGACGACGGCGTAACCTGGACCGAGGCGGTTACCGTGGACTTCGATTCCACAATAACCGATTCGCGCGTGTTCGACCCCAGTTTGTTCAACGACGGCGAAGGCAATATCTGGCTTATGTGGAACCAGACCAACTACAACGACGAAGAAGTAAGCATCTGGTACGCAAAAGTCACCAATCCCACGGCTGCAATCGAAGATCTTAAAATCGAGGCGCCCGTGTGCATAGGTCACGGACTTAAAATGAACAAGCCCACCAAGCTTAAATCGGGCGAATGGGTATACGCCGCTCACGACTTCAACGATATCGGATACACCAAGATTTATTCGTCGCTCGACAACGGCAAAACCTGGAACTTCAAGGGCAAAGCCACCGTGTACAGCGCTACTTTCGCAAACGAAACCGCGCTCGCAGAGGGCAAGGACGAGCAGGGCAAAGACGTTCTCATGATGTGGAACAGATGCGCCACCAATTATAATGTGGCGGTAAGCTATTCGTACGACGCTGGCGCAACCTGGTCCGAGGCAAGCGAGTGGAAGCTTTCCGGTCCGTCTTCGCGCATTAACGCGCGCACGCTCGATAGCGGCAACGTTCTGTACGTTCATCACTACAACACGTTAAGCCGCGAAAAAATGTGCGTGTCGCTTTCCACCGACGGCGGAGTTACTTTCCCGCATCGCCTCATCGTGGACAACCGCAGCGACGTTTCCTATCCCGATATCGCGGTTGCCGATAACGGCGATATTTACGTCACCTGGGACAGAAATCGTTACGGCGTAAGAGAAATTCTGTACACCAAACTCACCGAACAGCAGCTACTCGCAGCCGGCGACGGAGACATCATGGACGCCGCGAATATCATTAAAATCGCGTCCAAGTAAAGTAAATAAATGACATAAAATTTAATAACGGTACGACGAAAAAAGGTTCTTCGGGATTTTTCCCGAGGACCTTTTTCGTATGTGGGAGGTGGATGGAGAGAAAAGAACGGGAGACCACAGGTCTCCCCCTACGGGGCGGTATGGGGCTGAGTGCACGGTAGGAATAAACTGCGTTCGCCCGCAAAACGTTTATAAAAGCCCTCTCCGTCGCGGAAAACCGCGCCACCTCTCCCGGAGTGAGAGGCTTTAAAAGAAGTCAAAAGTTTGTGACAAAACGGAATCATTCTCACAGTAGGGACAGGCGTCCTCGACTGTCCGAATAGAATTGCGGCGGGAGCAAGCCACCCGCCCTACAAAAGAGGTCAAAAGTGCGTGACAAAACTAAATTATCCTATTTATAATATACCACTTGCTTTTACTTAACACTATGATCGGACAGTCGGGGACGCCTGTCCCTACAGTTAGAAAACGAGCGTTTATGTTCGCACATACCAAAAAGCGTTGCGGGGTTTGGGACACAGCCGCAAGTGTCCCAACGACTTTTTTGCTTCTTTTTTCTTCGCCTGAAAAAAGAAGATA
>CAKQJJ010000058.1 GCA_934247335.1 uncultured Clostridia bacterium
CTGGAGCCAGTTCTGCGATATCTATATCGAGATGAGCAAAACTTCGCTGTACAGCGACGACGAGAACAAGCGCGCCGACACCGTAAGCGTTCTTCTGTACGTTCTTACGTCTATTCTCAAACTGGTTCATCCGTTTATTCCGTTTATCACCGAGGAAATTTACGACAATCTGCCCGTGAAAGACGCGGAAGACATCATGATTTCTTCCTATCCCGAATATACGAGAAAGCACGTCTATTCCAAAGCTGCCGGCGAAATCAACGCCGTAATGAAAGCGATAAAGAGCATCCGCGCGCTGCGTAAGGATATGAACGTTTCTCAAACCAAAAAGACCGCGATTTATATCGTGCCGTCCGAAGGTAAAGAGAAAATGCTTAAAGAAACCGCAGTGTACATCGAAAAGCTTGCAAACGGCAACGAAATAGTTTTCGGAAAACCGGAAGTAAAATCGGTCAGCGTGGTCAGCGACATTGCCGAATTTTATATCCCGCTCGGCGAACTGGTTGACGTAAAGAAGGAAGTGGAGCGCCTTACCAAGGAACTCGAAAACACCGAAAACGAAATTGCGCGCGCTCAGGGAAAACTGAACAACGCCGGATTCGTGGCGAAAGCGCCCGCTCAGCTTATCGAAAACGAGAAAGCAAAACTTCAGAAGTATATCGACCTTAAAGAAAAAATAGCTTTAAGTATAGAAAACTTCAAAAAAGACATGTAATATAAAAATAAAGCGACGGATTTTTACTTTCCGTCGTTTTATTTTACCGTTGTACTATGTCACACATAGTACTTAAAATTTGTAAAATATAAATAAAACGAGGCGTTTTTGCCTCGTTTTTTACTATTCAAACTTTTCGGGATTGTCTTTCTGAGCTTTGTAATCTTTAAGCGCCTGCGCCAGCTGATCGGGGCAGCTCGTGCCGTTTCTGCACTGAATGCCTTCGAGCAGAGCTATAATTTCGTCGATTTTGTGTCCGACGACGAGGCGGGAGATGCCTTGTGTGTTTCCGCTGCAACCGTTGACGAATTTAACCGACTTCAAGACGTCGTTTTCGTCCACGTTGAAAATGATTTCTCTCGAGCAAGTGCCTTTCGTTCTGTAAATATTCATATGTACCTCCTAATCGATTAGTTCTTCGTGTAAAAAGTAATAAATTTGCGCGGCTTTTTCTTCCCATTTGTTGTAAACCGCTTTTGCCGTTTCTCTGTTCGTGACGTTGAGTTTAAGTTCGAGCGTGGTCTGAACGGGGTCGACTATTTTCATGTGAACGGTGTAGGTGCCGTCGTTGTTTTTGTAATAATTGCGATAGTATTCCTGTTTACGGCGATACGCCATTCTGTTTTCTTTGACGTACTCGGTTATTTCCGAGCGGAGAGTGGACGGAATACGCGTATAAAAATGGTCGAGACACTGCCGTCCGTCGGGCGTGATATTGTAGTAGGCGTCGGAAATAATACCGCTTTCCACGATTTTTTCCTTGCACGACCTGTAAATAAGCCCCGAATCGAGCAGTTCGTTTACCGCCATGGTGCAGTCCATGTACGTCAGCCAGAGATTGCGGCTCGAGCACATTTCGATGATGGTTTTGCCCGTAATCGGCACGTCCATTGTTTCAAAAACGTACAGCAGTATCAGTTTATTCAGTGTTGAATCATCCGTAATTTTCACAACAGACCTCCGTAACTACCATTATAACACACTTTTCCGAAAAAGAAAAGCCCCTTTTTGAAAAAATTTTTTATTTTGTCAAAAAATTTCGTTTTTACACGAATAGGAAATTTGTTTTTCGTTATTTTAATTGACAAATCCGCGTGTTATAGAGTAAAATATAGCTATGTTTAAGGATAAAGTTCTTAAAATTCTTGAAGAGAACAGAGGTAACGAAATTTCGGGCGTCGATATCGCCGAAAAACTCGGCGTTTCCCGCGCCGCGGTGTGTAAGGCGGTAAAGCAGCTGAGAAGAAGCGGCAATTCGATAATTTCCCGAAACAACGGCGGATATACGCTGGAAGAAAACTCGTCGGCGTTATCCGAAATAGGAATAAAAAAACTGCTGGATAACCCGATAGACGTCGTATACTATCCCGAAACCGATTCGACGAACACCCGCGCGAAAATTCTCGCTCTCGACAAAGACGTTGCGTGCGCGCTGATAGTCGCCGACAGCCAGACCGAGGGCAGAGGCAGACGAGGCAGAAGTTTTTTCTCGCCGAAGGGAAGCGGAGTTTATTTTTCGATTATGCTCCGTCCCCGGCTCACTTACGCCGAGTGTCAACGCGTGGTACCCATGACTGCCGTCGCCGTGTCGCAAGCGATAGAGAGCGTCTGCAACGCAAAAACGTACATAAAATGGGTGAATGACCTCTATTATAACGGAAAAAAAATATGCGGTATAGCCACCGAGTCGATAGGCGAGCTCGGCGAAGCTTGTCCCGACGCACTGGTAGTCGGAATCGGAATAAACGTAAACACCAGTGATTTCCCGGACGACATAAAAAACAAAGCGGGCGCGCTCGACGTCACGGTAAACCGAAACGCTTTGGTCGCCGCGTGCGTAAACAGATTTTTCGCATTGTTCAGCGATATCGAGAAAAACGATTTTATGGACGAATATCGGAAAAAATGCTTCATTTTAGGGCAGAAAGTCACCGTCCTGACGTCGCAGCCGTATGACGCGATTGCCGAAAACGTGGACGACGACGGAAAACTGATCGTCGTAAAACCGGACGGAACCCGGATAAAACTCAGCACCGACGAAGTAAGCGTTCTGCCGGAAAACTTAACGACCGATTGACGAGAAGGAGAAAAACAGCCATGTACGAACAACTGAAAAAACGCGTGCTCGAAGCCAATTTGCTTTTGCCGAAATTCGGGCTTGTCGATTTAACCTGGGGCAACGTTTCGGAAGTCGACCGCGAAAACGGCGTCGTCGCAATCAAGCCGTCCGGCGTTCCGTACGAAACCATGACGGAAAACGATATCGTAGTCGTCGGCTTAAACGACGGAAAAATCGTTGACGGAGAGTTAAACCCATCGTCTGATTTAAGCACGCATCTCGTGCTTTATAAGGCTTTCCCGAATATCGGCGGAGTGGTGCACACGCATTCGCGTTACGCCACGGCGTTTTCCCAGCAACACGCATGTATTCCCGCACTCGGAACTACGCACGCCGACTATTTTTACGGCGATATTCCGTGCGCGAGAGAACTTACCGACGCGGAGATCAACGGCGAGTACGAATATAACACGGGACTTGTGATAGAAGAGACTTTCAAAAATCTCGATTACGAAGCGGTGCCCTGTACGCTCGTCGCTTCGCACGGATTGTTTGCCTGGGGCAAGAACGGAGCGAAAGCCGTAGAAAACGCGTTCGTCGCCGAACGTTGCGCCGAAATGGCGTATATAGGACTGGATATCGGCAACCGCACGAAAATAAAACAGTCGCTTCTGGACAGACATTATTACAGAAAGCACGGCAAAAACGCCACTTACGGTCAGATTAAAAAAGGAGAATAAAATGCTATTCAAAAATATAGAAATTCACAACGTTGCAAAACTCTACGACGCCGAAAGGGGCGGAACCACCTGGCTTCGCGTCCCGGACGAGGTTTTTTCCGCGCTCGAACACGGAAATCAGGCGAGAAACATGGCTAAATGCTGCACCGGCGTAGAACTGCGCTTCGTAATCAAAAGCGGCGAAGGCGTTACTATACGTATGGCTCAGCTCGATCCGTGCGCCACGAGCAACGTTTTCCACGTTTTCCGCGGCGGTATTCAGGGCAGTTGGTACGATTGCGAACTCAGTTGCACCGTTCCCGGCGAGCCCACCGACTTTTTCATCAAAAAAACGGAAGATTTGCCGTATCTTAAAAAAGCGGCTCAGTCTTACGGCGATCCGTGGGATCCCGAAGTGGTGCGCGTTATATTCGACAGGGGCGCTTATCGTATTTTGGACGTCATAGGCGATGTAATGCCACCCGAAAAGAACATGTGCCCGGACAAAACGGTTTTGTTTTACGGCTCGTCCATTACACATGGCTCAAATTCGATAGATATGTCGCACGCCTGGGCTTCGGTGGTTGGGCATAATCTGGGCGCCGACGTAATAAACCTCGGCTTTGCCGGATCGTGTGCAATGGAGCCCGCGATGATCGATTATATCGCTTCGCTGGGTAAAAACGGACAATGGGATACCTGCGTTATGGAACTGGGTATAAACGTTCTGGACTGGGAAAAGACCAAGAAAATCGATCGCGCGTTAAATGCGATACGCACGGTTGCGCTTACCAACCCGGATAAGAAAATATTCGTGATTTCGCCGTTCTATTGCGACAACGATTTTATCGGCGAGCATAAAGCGGAAGAGTGGCGCGAAATTCTCGAAAAAATCGTAAAGGACGAAAATCTTGCAAACGTGAAGTATATAAACGGACTAAGCCTTTTAGACAGCGTGAAATACCTGTCTGCGGATAAAGTTCATCCCAATATTTACGGCGTTCAGAAGATTGCCGACTGGCTTACCGCTTTTATGAGAGGCGAGCTTAAAAAATAGGAGAGCGCATATGAAATACGCTATTTACGGCGACGGAGTCCGCGACGACTACTACGGCATTCAGGCAATGCTCGACCAAGGTGCTGCCGAAGTTACGCTGCCCATGCCCGAGAGCAATTACCTCATAAGCAAAACGTTGAAAATTCATTCCGGGCAGAAATTGAAGCTGCCGCGCTTTGCACGCGTGGTGCTTGCGGATAACGCAAATTGCAGCATGATAGAAAACGATACGAGCTCGCCTTGCAAAGACGTGTTTCTAAGCGGCGGCGTGTGGGATATGAATCACTCGCGTCAAAAGCCCAATCCCTATCGTTTCCCGCAGGAGAAAACGTACGAAGAACAGTGCCGTGATTTCGGCTGGACCGAGTACGACAAAACGCTTTTTCCCGGATATTCGGGGCATTGCATGCGCTTTTGCGGAATAAATAACTTCGAGCTGAAAAACGTTACGATAGTAAATCCGGTAGTGTACGGAGTGCAGATAGCGTTCGTCGAAAACTTTACTGTTAAAAACGTCGTTTTCGATTACACCGAAGGCAGCCCGAAACTGTGGAATATGGACGGCGTTCATCTCGAAGGCGGTTGTAAAAACGGCTTTATCAACAATCTGAAAGGCGCTTGTCACGACGATCTGGTTGCGATAACTTCTGACGACAGCATTCGCGGACCTATCGAAAATATTCAGATCGACGGCGTTTTCGCCGAAAATTGCCACAGCGCTGTACGGCTTTTAAGTGCGGCTACCGAAGTAAAAAATATTTCGATAAATAATATTTTCGGAAGCTATTACGTGTACTGCATAACGCTTTCAAAGTACATAGATATAAACGGTCAGTGCGGCAAAATGTCCAATATTTCGATTAACAACGTTTTTGCAAACTTTTGCAAGGGTACCAAAGACGTCGCCGGCAACTACTACGCGTTTATTCAGATAGACGAAAACGTAGACGTGGAAAATTTGTCGATTTCAAACGTGTTCAGAAACGAAAACGTTTGCTTTAATCCCACGATAGGCGTGTATCCCGGAGCGGTAGTAAAAAATCTTTCGCTGCAAAATATACGTCAATCGGCGCCCGAAGGAGTAGTTATGCCGCTTATTAAAAACCAAGGCAAGTTTGTTTCGCCCGATTTCGGAAATGCGGGCTACGAGGAGAAGTAATTTATGTCGAATATCTGGCACGATATAGCCGAAGAAAGAATAAAGCCCGAAGATTTTATTTCGGTTATCGAAATAAGCAAGGGCAGCAAGAAAAAGTACGAGCTGGACAAGCAGACCGGCTACATAATTCTCGACAGAATACTGTATACGTCCACGCACTACCCGGCAAACTACGGATTTATTCCGAGAACGCTTGGCGACGACGGCGACCCGCTTGACGTGCTGCTGCTTTGTTCCGAAGCGCTCGAACCGCTCGTTTTATGCCGTTCGTACCCAATAGGGTATATTTCCATGATAGACAACGGCAAAAACGACGAAAAAATAATAGCCATTCCGTTTTCCGACCCTATGTACAACCAGTACACCGATATAAGCCAGTTGCCCGCTCACATATTCGACGAAATGCGCCACTTTTTCTCGGTTTATAAAAATCTCGAAGGAAAAACCACCGCGGTAAACGAGGTAATGGGAAGAAAAGAGGCTATCGCCGTAATAGAAAAGGCTATCGGCGACTATCACGAGAAATTCGGAAAGTAATTTTTCGTAAAGTCAGCATTCATTTTAGATTAAAATCGCCGTTTGTGGGAACTTTAATCCTGCAAACCCGGTTTTAAAATATTATTACTAATTTTTTTAGAAGGAGTATATTGATATGAACAACACAGTGATGATCATGTTTCTCGCGACGCTGCTTGTTATGGGTATGTTTTGCCTTGTCATTATATGCCGTGACGTAGTAATCGACTCGCTCGACCGCAGGAACGAGAGGAAAAAGAAAAGAGAAGCCGAAGAGAAGCCCGAAAGCAAAATCGAGGAGCAAAAGGCGGTTGAAGAAATTGCCGCCGCCAAGCCCGAAGAAGACGTCGTGAAAAAAGAAGTGATAGTTCTTGCCGACGAAGAAGCGTTGTCGGAAGAGAATGCAAAAGCCAACACCGGAAACGTAGTGTTCGACGCCTCTCCCGAAACCACTCTGGACGAAAAATACAACGCTTTGCCCCGAAATATAAAAGGCTATTACGACGAAATCATCGTATACGCGGCTTCTTTCCCCGACAGCAAAAGAATTAAAAACACCGCTTACGAGGAATATAAAATCGGCAAAAACAGACTGGTTCGCCTGAAAATTAAGCGCGGAGCCATTATTTGCGAACTGATTATCCCCAATCCGCAGTTCAAGAAATTTATCGACGGAAACAAAGTGTCGGTAAAACAGGCGCCGGCGATCGTTAAAGTTACCGATCCCGAAAGCCTTGCGTTCGTAAAGGACAGTATTCGTATAGCGGTTGACGCAATCAACGAAGAAAAGGAATACAAAAAAGAGCAAAAGCGCATCCGCAGAAGAGAATTGCGCGCTCAGAACGAACAGCAGGCAGCCGAGCAGCAACAGGATAAAACGGAGAACGAATAATTCCGTCGTTTTGTCATATGCGCCGGAACGGCGTGCGTTTCTGTAAAAAATCAAAAGGATACTATAATGGACGAAAAAAGCATTGCGTTAAAAAATATGCTGCCCGATTGTAGATTTCTGAAAATCGACGTGGCAAACCTGAAAAAGAACGATGCCGTAAAAACGTATTTCGTAACGAAGCCGAGCGAAGAGTGGAAATTCTTGCACGAAGCCGCTATCGTCGAATTTCACGGCAAGCTGATTGCTGCGTGGTATAACAATGAGAAAAGAGAGCTTATCGGGTACACCCCTATAAGGTTTGCGGTATCCGAAAATCATGGAGCGGACTGGTCTGTTCCTCAAACGGTAGTCGATGATAAATCGGGAAAGATACTGTATTGTCCGCCGGTGTTCGGCATAGACGACGACCGCCTGTACATGTTTTTAAATCAGATGTCGGCGCCCGATCATATTCATTCGCTGGATTTGTACGTTTACGACCAGCAAAAAAGAAAATTTGACTTTTTATGGTCGAGAAA
>CAKQJJ010000059.1 GCA_934247335.1 uncultured Clostridia bacterium
GTGCAAAACGGCGGCGGCGAGTACGTCCGTCAGGATAATCCTGTTAAAAGCGAACCCGCAAGATATATCGACCCCGCCAATCCCGACAGAGGCGGCGACGAAAGCTTTGCGTCGTACAATCAAACCGATTCGGCGTACCTTAAAAAGCATATCGAGCAGGAACGCAAGCGCCACGAAGCGGCTGCTCACGCAGAGCAGGAAAAGGTGGACTGGAATCGCGTAAAACAATACAATTCGGCAATTTTGTCGATGGGCGAAATCAAACCCGACGACGATAAAAAACAGTAAAACAAAAATCGCAACCGCGTTACTTTTCTGAACGTGATTGCGATTTTTTATATAAAAGCCGCGCTGAACGTAGCCGCGACTTTACGTTATGCCGTGATTATTTTCCGTTAGTGCTGCCGAAGCCGCCGTTTCGCTCTTTGGTAGCCTCGTCGTCCACGGTTTTGAAAAACTGCACGATAATGCCCTGAGCAAACGCTTCGCCTTTTTTAACCGACAGCGTTTTGTTTTCCTTCGAGTCGTTGGTAATTTTGATGAAAATATGCCCTTCGTTGTCCGAGCCGGAATAGTCCGCGTCCACGACGCCCAGAGTATTGTCCAGTTGCAGACGGTACTTAAAGCCTAGTCCGCTTCGGGGCGCGATTAAAAGAACTTTGTCGTCGTCTAAAAGCACGCGTATGCCCGTGGGGACTTTAATGCTTTCGCCGGAGGCAAGCGTAAAGTCGAACGGTGCGAAAAAGTCGTATCCCGCGCTGTTTCTGGTGGCGCGTACCGGCAGTTTGACGTCGTCGTAGGCGCACTTGTCGCTTATATCGGCGGCAAATTGACGAGCGGATATTTTTTCAAATTTATTCATAAATATTTACCTCTTTTTGGCTGATTTTTCTTTTGTCGGCGGATAGCCGAAGTATGCTTTGTGGGCGCGGTAGAACGTGGTGTAGTCGTTGTAGCCGGCTTTTTCGGAAGCGGCGGCGAGAGTGTAGCCTTGCGCTACGTATTGCCGGACCGCAAAAAGGCGTTTTATCCGCACGTATTGCATTACCGGGATATCCAGATTTTTGCGGAACGCGTGTTGCAGCGACGAGCGCGACGAATATAAGCCCTTTGCAATGTCGTCGGTGGACTGAATATCGCTTAAATTGTCGGCAATGTACCGTATCGCGCGCGAGCAAAGAGATTCGTCGGGCAAGTCGGTTTCGATTTTCGGAGCGGACAGCAGCAAAAGAAAAATTTCGGTCAGCGCCGCGTCCGCGTAAATAGCCGATCGCTGCTCGTTCATGTCGCGGCAAAGAGAGAGAAATTCCTGCGCTTTTTTCGTGCTTTCGGGGTAACTTTCCGACGGGAAATAGTTGCCGATAGCCGCTACGTCGCCTAAAAATCCGGGATACGGAAACAATTCTTCCGAAAAACTGAAAACCGCGCGGTCGTACGTTTTCATGTCGCACGGCTTTAAGAAATGGTACTTGCCCGGCGGAATGAGAATGGAATCGCCCGATTTAACGCGGTACGTCTTGTCTTCAACCACGTAATCGCAGTTTGCCTGAACGAAGAAAATATACTCGTAGTGGTCGTGACAATGCTTTTCAAAACGTTCTCGCGGAGGGTCGGACATTTTGCATCTTTCCATGGACAGAAAGCGGCTTTGTATTGATTTGACTGTTTTGCTTGTCATGGCTTTATTATACCACACAAATGCGCAAAATGCAATGTTTTTTCAAAAAAAGACCAAAACGCTATTGAAAAATTCTCTTCGGCGTTGTATAATTGAGAAAAAATCGCACAAGGAGGCAAATTATGCTGATAGGAGCGCAATTATTTACGGCGAGGAAATATCTCGGTGGCAACGAGGGAATTGACGAGGCTTTCCGTAAGGCAAAAGAAGCGGGCTACGACTGCGTTCAGTATTCGGGCGCGCCCGACGGCGGCAACTTCGACCCCGTATTTTTAAAAAGCGTTATCGATAAATACGACATGCCCGTGGTATTGACGCACGTGTCGTTTGACAGATTGTTGAACCAAACCGAAAACGAAATAAAAAAGCATATCGCAATCGGCTGCCGCAATATAGGAATAGGCGGCGTTCCCACCGAAAAACTGGTGGACGAAGACAAACTTCGCGAACTTGCCGCACAACTGAAACAAATCACCGAAAAAATTACCGCAGCCGGCTGCAAATTCTACTATCACAACCACTGCATCGAATTTTATCGCTTAAAAAACGGACAAACGACTTTCGATTATCTTCTCGAAAACGTTCCCGGCATGAATATCACGCTCGACACGCACTGGGTTCAGCGCGGCGGAGCAGATGTGGTTGACACTATAAACCGCCTGCACGGCAAGCTCGAATGCGTGCATCTCAAAGACTACAAAATCAACGAAAAATGGGAAGCGAAGTTCGCGCCCGTGGGCGAAGGCAATCTCGATTGGGATAAAATCCTGCCCGCGTTCGAGCAAGCGGGAACGAAGTACGCGCTGGTCGAGCAGGACGACGCCGAGGAATACGGCGATCCGTTCGACTGTCTTATAAAAAGTCGTAAAAATCTCGAAAAACTGGGGTATCCGATATGCCGAAAATAACTCTTTGCGCGTTTGCCGACGAAAGCGGTGCGAAAATCGAAACGCAGATAGAAAACCTTTTGGCAAACGGCATATACAACGTCGAACTGAGAAGCGCGGACGGAATAAACGTGGGCGACTTTTCGGAACAAAAAGCGCGCGAAGTATACGATAAATTTTACTGCGCCGGAATAAAAGTGTGGTCGCTTGGCTCGCCGCTCGGCAAAATCGATATCTCGCAGCCCAAAGAAAAACATTTCGGACTGCTTGAAAATCTCGTCCACACGGCAAAAATCGTGCATACCGACAAAATACGAATGTTTTCCTATTTCATGAAACGCGAAAAATACGATTTGTACCGCGACGAAGTTATTTCCCGCCTTAACGAAATGACCGCGTACGCCGCGGACAACGGAATAACGCTGTGCCACGAAAACGAATCGGAAATATTCGGCGCAACCGTGGATAACTGCGCGTATATTTCGGACAACGTTCCGGGAATAAAAGTCGTGTACGACCCCGCAAACTTTATTATGTGGGACGAAGACATAAACTACGCGCTCGAAAAGCTATTCGACAAAACTTTGTATTTCCACATAAAGGACGTTATCCGCGAAAGCAAAACCATCGTTCCCGCCGGCTACGGCGACGGACAGATTGACCGCATGATTAAAATGCTTAAAAAAGACGCGACTTTTACCTTGGAGCCGCATCTTCACGTGTTCGACGGATATTCGGGAATAGACAAAAAGCAGCTTAAAAACAAATTTACGTACGAAAGTCAGCCGCAGGCGTTCAAGGCGGCGGCGGACGCATTCAAGACCATTCTTAAAAACAACGGATATAAAGAGGAGGGTAAAGGAATATGGAAAAAGTAAGATTCGGCGTAGTAGGAGTGGGCAATATGGGCTCGCAGCACGCGCGTTCGCTGCACTCGGGACTGGTCAAAAACGCAACGCTTGCCGCGATATGCGATATCGACCCAAAAAAGCTCGAAAATTTCAAAAAAGAATTCGGTAACGACGTAAAGTATTTTTCGGAAGCTCAGGCAATGTTCGAAAGCGGACTTATAGACTGCGTGATAATCGCAACTCCGCACTACTATCATCCGCCGCTGTCGATTGCCGCGCTAAACGCCGGGCTCAACGTCGTGTGCGAAAAACCCGAGGGCGTGTACACGAAACAGGTACGCGAGCTGAACGAAGTCGCCGCAAAATCGGACAAAATTTTTGCCGTGATGTTCAATCAGCGCACCAATCCCGCGCATATCGTGCTTCGCGACATGGTGAAAGAGGGCAAAATCGGCGAACTCAAACGCCTCAACTGGATCATCACCAACTGGTACCGCACGCAAAGTTATTACGACAGCGGAGCGTGGCGCGCAACCTGGACGGGCGAGGGCGGCGGCGTGCTGTTCAATCAGTGCCCGCACCAGCTCGATCTTTTGCAATGGATAGCCGGAATGAAGCCCGAAAGAGTGCGTGCGTTCTGCCGCTTCGGCAAATGGCACGACATCGAAGTGGAAGACGACGTAACCGCGTATATGGAATTCCCTAACGGAGCAAGCGGCTGTTTCGTCACCTGCACCGCCGACGCGCCCGGCACCAACCGTCTCGAACTTACCGGAACCAAGGGAAAACTCGTTTACGAAAACAACGTAATAACTTATTGGAAACTTAAAACCGACGAGCGCGAATTCTGCAAAACCGCACCCGGCGGATTCGATCAACCCGCTTGCGAAACGCAAACCGTGGAAATCCCTGCTGTCGAAGGAAGCGAACACAACCGCGTTCTCAATAACGTTGCAAACGCAATACTCGGACTGGAACCGCTGTATATAGACGGCAAAGAGGGCATAAACGGAGTTGCTCTTGCCGACGCGATGCTGCTTTCGACCTGGCTGGATAAAACGATTGAAATGCCTTTCGACGACGAACTCTATCTTGCCGAGCTTGACAAACGCCGCGCGACGTCGAGAAGAAAGGAAAACGTGAACGAAAAAACTTTCTCGCTGGACAATTCTTTTTCAAACAAGTAAAGCCATGAAAACGTGTATTATAGGAACGGGCGCGATAAGCGGAACTCACCTGTCCGCCCTTAAAAAAATAAACGCGGAAATAGTCGGACTTTGCGATGTCGACGAGCAGAAAGCGCGCAAAAAAGCAGCCGAATTTTCGCTTAGTTGCCCGATTTTTACCGATTATAAAAAAATGCTCGGCGCCGTTTGCCCCGACGTAGTTCACGTCTGCACGCCGCATTATCTGCACGCCGAAATGGTTTGCTATGCGCTCGGAGAAGGCATAAACGTTCTCTCCGAAAAGCCGGTCTGCATAAATTTCAAGCAGCTGTCCGCCTTAAAAAACGCCCGCGAAAAAAATTCGGCGCACTACGGCGTGTGCTTTCAGAATCGCTATCTCGCCGCCAACCGCGAGGCTAATCGCGAAGTAAAAAGCTCAAAGATATTCGGGGCAAGCGGAGCGGTGGTGTGGAACCGCGGCGCCGATTATTACGCGTCGGGCGAGTGGCGCGGTAAGTGGGAAACCGAAGGCGGCGGAGTACTTATCAATCAGTCGATTCACACGCTCGACCTTATGGTAAACGCGCTCGGACTGCCCGTTTCCGTAAAAGCCGAAATGAGAAACGGACACTTAAAAGGTGTCATAGAAGTGGAAGATTTTGCCTTTATTGCGCTTAAATATCCCGATTTTACCGCGACTTTCACCGCAACCACCGCCGGCGCCGAATCCTATCCGGTAGTGACTTCTTTTTACACGGATAAAGGAATTATCGAAACGCGCGGCGACGCGTTGATCGTAAACGGAAAGGAAAGCGCGGCAAGCAAAGAAGCGCGCCTTTCGGGCAAAAACGAGTGGGGTGCGGGTCACGAAATGCTTATCGCTGATTTTTACGACGCCGTGAAAGAAAACCGCCCCGTTTCGTGCGATTTTCTCGGCTGTCTCGACACGATGAAAACCGTGCTTGCGGCGTATCAATCGGCAAAAACCGACGAAGAAATTTTTACGGAGAATATAAAATTATGAAAATGACTTTCCGCTGGTACGGCGAAAACGACTGCATTCCGCTTTCCTATATTCGCCAGATACCCGGCATGAGCGGCGTGGTAACCGCCGTGTACGACGTTCCCGTGGGCGAGGAGTGGAGCCTTAACAAGCTTTTGCGACTTAAAAGCCTGTGCAACGAAAACGCGCTTGAAATGGAAGTAATCGAGTCGGTTCCCGTTCACGAAGACATAAAGCTCGGCAAGCCCACCCGCGACCGCTATATCGAAAACTATAAGAAGAACATAATAAACTGCGGCAAAGCGGGCGTAAAGTGCATTTGTTACAACTTTATGCCGGTGTTCGACTGGTTCCGCACCGACCTTAAATTTTTCCACGACGACGGATCGGATTCGCTTGCGTACAGAGAGGAAGACTTTAAAAAGCTGGACAAAAGCAATCTGCGCCTTCCCGGCTGGGACGAAAGCTACACGCCCGGCGAACTCAAAGCTTTGCTCGGCGAATACGAGGGTATGACGCACGAAAAGCTTTTTGAAAACCTCGTGTATTTCTTAAACGCCATCATGCCCGCGTGCGACGAAGCAAACGTCGATATGGCAATCCACCCCGACGATCCGCCATGGGATATTTTCGGTCTGCCGCGAATAGTGGGAAGAGAAGCCGATTACGACCGCTTGTTTGCCGCCGTTCCCGATAAGCACAACGGCATGACTTTCTGCACCGGCAGTCTGGGAGCGGGAGCGTTCAACGATTTGCCGAAAATGGCGGCTAAGTATGCAAAAAGAATATATTTCGCGCACCTTCGCCAGCTGAAATTCACGTCCGAAACCGACTTTTACGAAAACGGGCATATGACCGCTTGCGGCAACGTGGACGTGTATTCCATCGTAAAAGCGCTGGTGAAAAACGGCTTCGACGGATACGTGCGCCCCGATCACGGCAGAAACGTGTGGGGCGAAAGCGCAAAACCGGGCTACGGACTGTTCGACCGCGCTATGGGTGCGTGCTATTTGTCCGGCTTGTTCGAGGCTGTGGAAAAAGATTTAAAGGAGAATAAATAATGGTACCTTTCAAAGTGGATTTAAGCAATAAAGTGGTTGCAATCACGGGAGCGGGCGGCGTTCTGATGCGCGAGTTCGCTTGCGCCATGGCTGAGTGCGGCGCGCGCGTCGCTCTTCTCGACATAAACGAACAGGCAGCAAAAGAAGTCGCCGCAAAAATAGGCGAAAACGCGCTTGCGATAAAAACGAACTGCCTTGACAAGCAGTCGATTATCGCCGCGAAAAAGCAGATAAACGAAAAGTGGGGAAGCGTGAATTTCCTCGTAAACGGCGCCGGCGGAAACAATCCCAAGGCTACCTGCGACAACGAGTACATGACGCCCGATCTTCCCGAAGAAACCAAGAGTTTTTTCGACCTCGACGAAAGCGGACTTAAATTCGTGTTCGACCTCAATATTACTTCGGCTTTTCTCGTAACGCAGGTGTTTGTCGCGGATATGGTAAAAACGGGAGGCGACATAATAAACGTTTCCTCAATGAACGCATTCCGTCCGCTTACCAAGATACCTGCGTATTCGGCGGCGAAAGCGGGAATAAGCAACTTCACGCAGTGGCTTGCGGTGCATTTCGCGCCGTGCGATATCCGCGTAAACGCAATCGCTCCCGGCTTTTTCGTGACCAATCAGAACAGAGACCTTCTTTTCGATAAGGACGGAACCCCCACTTCCCGAACGGGAAAAATTCTCGCCGGCACGCCCATGAAAAGATTCGGCGAACCGGGCGAGCTTATCGGTGCGCTGTTGTTCCTTGCCGACCGCAACGCAAGCGGCTTTATCACCGGCGTAATTCTGCCGGTGGACGGCGGATTCAACGCGTACAGCGGCGTGTAAAAAACGAAGAGCGTTAATTTAATCTGTTTCGGTGAGGTTATTTTGAA
>CAKQJJ010000060.1 GCA_934247335.1 uncultured Clostridia bacterium
CCTAACTAACAAATCAGTCTCACCAAATTGTTTTAGCGAGACCGACCGTAATTATTTCGTTTCTTCTTTAATTTCTACTCTCTGAACGCCGTCATAATAGCCGCAGTTTTTGCAAACTCTGTGGTTAAGCATCTTTTCGTGGCACTGAGGGCACTCGCGGATTGCCGGGGTTGAGATTTTCCAGTTAGCGTAACGGGAATTGCCCGCCTTCTTGGAAACTTTATGCTTTGGTACTGCCATAATAGCACCTCCTCTTTAAAGTCAAATGCTATAATATTATAGTAAAAAATGCCGGGTTTGTCAACGATTTTAGGGCGTTTTTTCAAAACTTTAATTAAAAATTTCACTCTTTCCGCTTTTAAAATCGAAATAATAGGCTTTGCCGTCGAAAATCTTATTGTCAAGCACCGTTTTTCCGTTTATCTCTTCCGATCTGAACGCCCGTAAAACCGTGCAAGACGAAACAAGCTCCGCGTTTTTCTCACTCGGCACGAACGACGACGGAACGAACAGAACGCTTTCCGTATATTCGAGGCGAACCGCCTCCACTCCCGCCGGACGCTCGAACGAAAAGCCGAGCGGCGTACTCTCCTTCTCTTCGAGCACTTGGCACGCTACGCCGTATTCGTCGAAAAGTTCAACCGCGTCGCCATAAGAGAAAACGTACACTTGTCCGACGTCCACTTTATCGGACAAAACGATTATTTCTCTTGCGATCGAATAGTTTGCGCTCAGCAAAATTATTTCGTCAAGCTTTCTTATTTTCAGTTCTTTAAGTCTGTCTGAAAGATTTTCCTTACCGCTGAGATCGGCAACGAGCGCCGTTTTGTTTTTATCGAAAGTCACAATGCTTACCGTTTGTCCGTACTCGTCCGGATAGCAGTACATTCGATCGGATTTTACGGTAAAAGGCACGTTATAGCACAGCACCACGCCGACGCAGTACAAAGCGCACAGCCCGACAATCAGAGGCTTGAATTTTCCGCACATGAAAAATCTGCTGATGAGAAAATACGCGATATACAGAGTGAAAACAAAAATTCCCGAGTACACGATTATACTGCTTCCCGGAATATTTCTCGTAAGCCTTGCTCCGGCGTTCATAATCCAAAGTCCGGGATAGGCGGCCTTCGTAATTATTCCGGCAAACGGCAGAATAAGCGCGATAATCATGGTAACGAATAAAACGATAAACGTCGCCATGATGACGTACGCCAGAACGAAGTTTATGACAACCGAATACACGGAAACTCTTTCAAAATAAAACAGCATTGCCGGCATTATTCCGATCTGCGCCGACAGCGACAGCGCAACCGCGTCGGTGGCTTTATTTATTTTATCTTTGAAAAGCTTGCGGAAAAACGAACTTATCGGGCGATTGAAGAATATTATGCCCAGCACTGCGGTTACGCTGAGCACGAAGCCGGCGTCGTAAATCGAAAACGGGCGTATTACGAGGTAAATCGTACAGGCAAGCCCGAGATTGTTAAGGCTGTCGTTGCGCTCGCCGGAAACGGACGCGAATTGCATGCAAAGGCTCATTATCGTAGCGCGCACTACCGAAGCGGTAAAGCCGACGAGAACGTTGTACAACAGTAAAACCGCAGCGGTTACGATAAAATTAACGAGGCGCTTCGCCTTTAACCGTTTGCAGACAAACGATATTACGAACGACAAAAACATCACGTGAAGACCGGACACGGCAAGTATATGCCCTATTCCGGCAACGCTGAATGCGGTTTTGGTTTGTATATTAAGCTGACTTTTATCGCCAACCACCATTCCGTAGGCAAGTCTTCCGTTTTCTTTACCGAGATTTGCGGTAAAAATATCTTTTATCCTCTCGCGAACGTAATCGGATAATTTCAGCTTTTCCCGCGGCTCGATAACAAAGTCGCCTGCTCCGGCATACGCGGTATAACGGACGTTTAAGCGGTAAAAGTATCCGTTAACGCTTCCGTTTTCTATCGGCTTCGCTTTGCCGAGCGTGATTACGGCAGCGAAATTATCGCCGATATTCACATTATCCAGATCGATTTCGTTTTTCTTTGTTTCCGACAGGTACACCATTACGTTTCCGTACGCACTCCCTTCGTTCGGACAGACGAGCAATCTCTTATTAAGTCCGTCGTCGTAAACTTCTTCGATCGTGCCGCGCAGGTTGTAATCGGTTACCTTGTCTTCGGTTATAAGCGCATTGTTTTTATACGACGCGGCGACGGTTATGCACGAAACGAACGTAATAAATAACGCCGCCAGAGAAAGAAGCGAGCCGACCAATATCGTTTTATTTGCTCTGTTTACGACGGCAACGGCAATTATAGCCGCAACGCCGACCAAAAGCAGTGTGAGCGCTACCGCAACGTTGACGTAAAACAGCACGAAGGAAAACACCGCGACTGCACATGCCACGGCAGAAAACGCAAACGTTCTGAAATTAACAATTCTGCTTCCCTTCATCTTTCGTTTATTTACGTCAGTTTAACGTAATATTTTTATAATACTCGTATCTGTTGTCCTTTATGGTAAGAGCGATTTCTTTCCTTATTTCGTCGTTTTTCAGCACTTCGAGCGAAATTTCTTTTGCGACTTTCAGATCTGCCGCCGAAACCGGCATATCGCCTTTTCCGTGTTGCGACAAGCCTAAAAAATCTCCTGCTCCGCGACTGTCGAAGTCGTATTCGGCAAGCTCGAATCCGTCCGAACATTTTTCAAGATAATGCAGTCTGTCAAAAGCACTTTCGGAAATATCGTTTGCGACGAGGAAACAATAGCCGTGCTTTTCTCCGCGCCCCACTCTGCCGCGCAGCTGATGAAGCTGGCTCAGTCCGTATCTGTCGGGATTGTAAACGGCAATATTTACGGCTTGCGGAACGTCCACGCCCACCTCGACGACGGTAGTTGAAATGAGAATTTTCGTCTTTCCGCTTGCAAAATCGTTCATTGCCGCAGTTTTTTCTTTTTCGCTCATCTGGCCGTGCAAAAGTCCGACGAAAGCACCTAATTTTTTCTTCTCCGAATACAGTTTTTTACACGAAATAAGATCGCTTTCGTCGTCTTCGTCTATTCGCGGACAAACGACGTACGTTCGTTCGTCGCGCTCGGCACATTCGACGAAATAGCGCCACATATCGTTTATTTTTCTTTCGGGAACTATTTTCGTGCTTATCGACGCTTTTTTATCAGGAACGGCGTCTATCACGCTGCGTTTCAGATCCCCGTACAGAGTGAGCGCAAGCGTGCGCGGAATGGGCGTTGCGGACATGACGAGGCAATCGGCTTTATCCGATTTGTTTTCGAGACTGCTTCGCTGGTTCACTCCGAAACGGTGCTGCTCGTCGGTTATTACGAGCGACAACGCCGAAAAAACTACGTCGTCGGAAAATACCGAATGCGTTCCCGCAATAAACTTGTATTTTCCCGTTTTAATGCCAAGCAAAACGACTTCTCTTTCGTCTTTTTTCAGCGACGAAGTAATAAGGCAAATTTCGTCCGAAAGTTCCGGAAAATATTTAAGAAAATTTTGATAATGCTGCTTTGCCAGCAGTTCGGTCGGGCACATGATAACGCTCTGATAGCCGGATAAGCGGGCAAAATACATGGCTAAAAAAGCCACTATGGTTTTACCGCTGCCCACGTCGCCCTGTAAAAATCTGTTCATGCAATCGGGGCTTTGCATATCCGAAATTATTTCGCCTACCGCTCTCATTTGCGCCGAGGTAAGCCGGAACGGAAGTTCGGAGATTTTTGCCCGCATTTTTTCTTCTTCGGGCAAATATTTCCACGGCTTTATCGTTTGCGACTGCTTGTTTATAATGTTATAAACGCACAGAGTATAATTCATATACTCGATACTTACGCTGCGTTTGGCTTTGTCGATTTCGGAAATATCGGTAGGCATATGAATGGCGCGGTACGCCTGCCACAAAGGCATGAGATTGTAACGCTCGCGAACCTCTTCGGGGATAAAACTTACTATTTCGATTTTTTCGAGCGCGCTTTTGATTGCAGAAGCGATTACGCTGCCCGACAACTTTTTAACAGGTCGGTAAATTACCAGAACATTGCCGTCGCATTTGCTTTCGCGTACGGCTTTCGGAGCTTTGATTTCAACGCTCTTGCCGTTTAAGGAAGCTTTGCCCATAATATAATAGCGTTCGCCGACTACTACGGACGAGGCGAAAAATTTCTGGTTGAACCAGGTGCAATACACGTTTTTACCGCCGATTTCAAACTTGACTTTTACCAGGCAAAGATTTTTTCGGACGTAGGAAGTTTTCGGTTTTTCGGCGAACACGACCGAAAACAAAACGTCGTCGCCCTCTTTAACCGTTTGAAAATCGGTAAAATCGGCAAGATTAACGTACTTTGCGGGAAAGCACGAGATAAGGTCCATCGGAGTCATTATCCCGGCTTTTTCCAGCTCCGCAACGCGTTTTTCTTTCAAGCCTTTTATATCGCTGAGTTTCATCTTCTCCTCTTTCTTTCGTATAAAACACGAGGTTATCCACAATCAAATGTGGATAACCTCGACTTTTTCGTGGATAACCGCTTATTATTCTACCGATACGAGATAGTAGTACAACGGCTGACCGCCGAAATGACAGTCTACGTCGCAATCGGGATATTCTTCGGAAAGCTCGGCAGCTATCGCGTTTGCCTCTTCTTCGGTTACGTTATTTCCGAAGTAAAGCGAAATGCAGCTGCTGTCGTCGTCTACGAGTTTTTCAACCAGTTGCTTTGCGACTTCAGACACGCTGTCGCCCTTGGAAACTATCGTATGCGAATCCATTCCGATAATGTCGCCTTCGTTGAGCTTGAGATTGTCGATTTCCGTGCTTCTGACGGCGTACGTCACTGCGCCGGACTTTACGGTGTCCATTGCTTCGGTCATAGCTTTTTCGTTGGAAGCTACCGTTCCGTCGGGATCGAACGCAAGCAGCGCAGCCAAGCCCTGCGGAACGCTGCGGCTGGGAATTATGTGCAATTTACGATTGCTGAGCGCTTTTGCCTGCTCGGCGGCAAGAATAATATTTTTATTGTTGGGGAATACGAAAATATCTTTCGCGTTAACCTTGTCGCAAGCTTTTGCAATGTCGTCGGCGCTGGGATTCATAGTCTGACCGCCTTCGATAACGCTGTCGCACATGAGATCTTTGAAAATACCGGAAATTCCTTCGCCCGCGCAAACCGAAACGATGCCGTAAGGTTTGAGTTCGACTTTCTTTTTGCCGATGAGCTTTCTGTTCTGCTGCAACATGTTTTCGATTTTCAGGCTGTCGAGTTCGCCGAGTTTGAGCGCTGCGGTGAGAACTTCACCGGGCTGGTTGGAGTGAACGTGCACTTTAACCATCGAAAGATCGCCGATGACGAGAACGCAGTCGCCTATCTGCATAAGCATTTCGCGGAAGCGGTCGATGTCGGCTTCGGTAGTCTTTTTATAGAGATTTACGATGAAAAATTCGGTGCAGTAAGCAAACTGAATTTCGGCAAGGTCGTTGTAATCGAAATGAGCCTCTTCGCTGTACTTGGCGTCCGATTCGGGACTTGCGGCGTCGTCAAACGTAAGCGTAACGTCTTCGTCGTCCGAGAATACCGCGTTAAAGCCCTGGAACAGAATGAGAAGTCCTCGTCCGCCTGCGTCCACGACGCCTGCTTTTTTGAGAACGGGCAACATTTCGGGAGTCTTTTTAAGCATTTCTTCGCCGGCTTCGATGACCTTTGTGAGGAAGTTGCTGAAATCGACGTTTCTTTTATTCATAGAGGTTGCGGCTTCGCTCATGGCGCGCACAACCGAAAGTATTGTTCCTTCTTTGGGTTTGGTTACCGCTTTATATGCAACTTCGGTTCCCTTTGCGAGAGCGTTTGCAAAATCTTTTGCGGTAAATTCTTCTTTTGCGGACAGAACGTCCGTAATTCCTTTTACTATCTGACTGGTAATAACTCCGCTGTTTCCGCGAGCGCCTTTAAGAGCACCCTTGGAAAAAGCCGCGCACAGCGACGCCATGGAATTGGTTGAACATTCGCTTACTTCTCTTGCCGCCGATGCGATAGTCATCGACATATTGGTGCCGGTATCGCCGTCCGGAACGGGGAACACGTTAAGCGAGTCCACGTAATCTTTATTTGCGCTGAGCGTTTTGGAACCGCTCAGAACCATTCTTCGAAAAGTTGCGCCGTTAACTGATTTAATCATTAACAAACCTCCGATAAAATTAAACTCTAACGCCTACGACGTTTACGTTTATGTCGTCTACGACCATACCGGTAAATCTTTCCACGTTATACTTTACCGCGCGCCTTAGCGACTGCGATACAGCTTCGATGGAAAGTCCGTATTTAATTACGACATATAGATCAATATAAATTCTGTCTCCGTTAGTAAATACACGTACGCCGCGGGAAACTTTCTGTTTTTTCAGCATGTCCGACAAGCTGTCGGTAAAGCGTTTGGAAATCATGTCTACTATGCCGTAACACTCTAACGCCGAACTGCCGGCAACCTGCGCAATCGCTTCTTCAGTTACCGTAATCCTGCCGTATGCATTGGACGTGCTTACGCTCATAAGACCTCCCGAAACAACTATGTACACCTAATTCTACTATATCCGCGCAAAAAAAGCAACCAAATTTAGGCAATAAGAAGAAAATTTCACATTTTTCGGGTGTCCGTTTTAATTATATGTAAGAATTTTAGAAAAATGCGGCAAATTCGCTTGATTTAAATGTAAATTTGTGATATACTGTTCAAGTAAGTCAAAAATCTTGAGGAGGTGCTTCCTATGAGCAAAGTATGTGTCATTTGCGGCAAGGGCAAAGTAAGCGGTAACAATGTCAGCCATTCTAACCGTAGAACCAAACGTACTTTCAGCGCTAACGTGCATAAGGTTAAGGTTGAAATCAACGGTGTTGAATCCAACGAATACGTTTGCACTCGCTGTCTTCGTACCAATAAAAATTCCCTGTAATTTTTATAGTCAATGTTAAAAAACAAAACGCGCTTCTTTTTACGGAAACGCGTTTTATTTTTCTACTCCTTTTCTTTTTTGCGACAGAACAAAATTCTCAGCAACCTGCTTATTACAGGCGGAGCTTTAAAACAATATATTTTCACTGCATACACCTCCGTCATTTGTATAATTATATGAAAAAACGCGTCGTTCCGCTACTTACAATCGCAGCAGAAAACGCGTTTTTATTTTTTTGTCGTATTCTTTTTAAATATATGAAGCTTATTTTTATTACTTTCTAAGCGAAGCTATTGCCGCCGCGGTATCTTCCGCACCGAAAACGGCGCTTCCGGCAACCACGGTATCCGCTCCCGCCGAGATGGCTTCGGACACGTTGGCTGCGGTAATTCCGCCGTCGATTTCAAGGCGAATTTCGTAGCC
>CAKQJJ010000061.1 GCA_934247335.1 uncultured Clostridia bacterium
ATATATAACTCTCGGCGTAATAGCTTTTCTGGCGCTCGGGTACGTAGTGTCGCATATCTGCGTAAACGTAGCCATGTTCGAGCGGTTTTTCCGCCGCGACAAACCCGAAAAAATAGGCAATCTCGACAGCCCTGCGTACGACCTGCACCGCGAGGAAATGCTGGCGGCCCGGCAAAGAATGGAAAACACGCCGCACGAGCGCGTTTACATTACCTCTTTCGACGGACTGAAACTGTCGGCGCGCTACTACGCGGGCACCAACGACACGCTCGTTATCATGTGCCACGGGGCGCACGCGTACAGCCTCAACAACTTCGGAGTGTACGCCGAAAAACTGCTTAAAAAGGGCTATTCGCTGCTTATTATCGATCAGCGTTCGTACGGCGAGAGCGAAGGAAAATACACTTCGTACGGGCTTAACGAGCAGTACGATTTGCTTGAATGGATCAAATTCAGCCGTACGTATGCGAATATCCATAACGTTGTGTTGTACGGAATATCGATGGGCGCGGCAACCGTCGCGTTTGCTTCGGACAAAATCGAGGACGAACGCGTCAAAGCCATGATAATCGAAAGCGGATACACGTCGCTGTACGAGCTGGAACACAGCCTGACTTCGGCGCGGCATCTGCCCGACTTTCTGTTTACCATGCAGCGGTGGCTTACCAAAAAGAGAATAGGCGTGGACTTTTACGCAAGCAACCTTTCGTCGCTTGAAAAAACCGCCGTTCCCGCGCTGTTCGTGTGGGGCAACATAGACATAGTGACGCCCGAAGGCGATTTTTTGGATATGTACAGGCGCTGTTCGTCCGAAAAAAGGCTTATTTCGGTCAGGGGCGCCGGTCACGCCGTTGCAATGGTAGCCGGCGGCGAAAAAACCGAGAAACAATTTTTTGAATTTATAAACAAATACACAGGAGAGAAAAAATGAACGACAATTTCGTAATTTTACCCGACACCACGTGCGATTTAAGCGCAGATATCCGCAAAGAATTTTCCGTAGATTACGTAAGCGCGCACTACACCGCTCCCGACGGAAAAGAACGCGACTGCCTGCTGGACTGGAAAAAGGAAGGCTTGGAAAAAGAAACTTTTTACAAAGATCTTCGCTCCCGTCCCAACGACTATTCCACCGCTCCGCCCAGTCCCGCCGAATTTGCCGCCGCAATCGAAAAAAATTACCGCGAAGGCAAAGGCGTGCTTATTTTAACCATTTCTTCGGCGCTCAGCGGAACCTACGATTTCGCAAAAGAAGGAGCGGACGAATTTATTGCCGCTCATCCCGATGCCAGCGTCAGAGTGGTCGATTCGCTTCGTTACAGCGTTGCGATGGGGCTTATGGCGGTTTACGCTTCTATTCTGCGCGGCGAAGGCAAAACGCTTGACGAGACTGCCGACTGGCTTGAGGCAAACAAAAATCGCTTTCATCAGGCGGGTTGGCTGGACGACCTGTCGTTCGTAGCCAAAAAGGGCAGAATAAACCACGCAAAAGCGTTTTTCGGCACGCTTGCCGGAATCAAACCGGTAGGCGAGCTGGACAACAACGGACTTACCACAGTTCTCGGAAAAGCCAAAGGCGAAAAACAGGCTTATCGGGTGTTCCTCGGATACATGGAAAAAACCATCGAAAATCCCGAAGAAAACGTTATTCTCATCGCCGATTCCAACCGCAACAAGCAGGCGCTTGCATACCGCGACATGATAGAGGAAAAATTCCACCCCAAGGCAATTTATATGACCGACGTGTTTTCAAGCTGCGGCATAAACGTAGGTCCCGGACTCATGGCGGCTTACTATTTCGGAAAACCCATTTCCGACGGGCTGGAAGAAGAGAAAAAGATTGTAACCGAACTGCTCGCAAAGAAATAAACTAAAAAATCAATTTACTAAACGTAAAAATAAAAAGGAAACAAGCAAATGAAAAAACTTACCAATCGCAGACAAATGTTCTTCTACGCGTGCTCGGCAATGGGCGTAAACCTTCTCAACATAATAGTGGGTTCGTACCTGTGCAGCGCGCTGCTTATCGGCGGCTTCGGAGAGGACGCGATAAAAAATCAGACGTTTGCCGGCAAAGATCTCGTGGTTGCGGGCGTGTGGATGGCGTTTGGACTGGTGGCAAAGATAATCGACGGCGTGATAGACATACCCATGGCTTCGCTAACCGATAACTTAAAAAGCAGATGGGGCCGTCGCCGTCCCACTCTTCTCGGCGGACTTATAGTGCTTATTTTGTCCTATTCGGCGTTTGCGCTTATTACTCCGATTGACGGAGTAAGTCTTGTCAACACGATTTTCTACGGAGTAACGCTGTGCATATACTACACTGCGTATACGCTTACCATGGTCACTTACTACGCTACTTTCACCGAGATCGTGGACAACGAAGCGGACCGAAACTATATCTCCAACGTAAAGTCGGTGTGCGACATAGTGTATTTCATAATCGGCTACGTGGTAGTGGGAATGCTGCTTAAAGGCATGAATATCCGCCTCGTCGCCATGATTATGCTGCCGCTCGTACTGCTGATGCTTATCCCGATGTTTATGATAAAGGAGCCGTCCACGCTCAAAGCCGACGCCCCGCAGGAAAAATCGGTAAATCTTTTCAAATCGCTTGCATATACGTTCAAGGATAAAAACTTCGTGATATGGATGTGCGTGTATTCGCTGATGACCTTCGGCGTGCAGCTGTTTCTGGGCGGCATCAACGAATATTTCTCCTACACCGGCATGAGCATGATTTACGTAATGGTGGCGGCGTTCGTTCCCGTTCCGTTTACGCTTATCATATATAATAAACTGATAGAAAAACACGGTTTCCGCTTTGCGTTCCGCTACGTTCTGATAGTGTTCGCCGCCGGCATGACCGCGCTGTTTGCCGTGTCGTTCCTGCCAAAAGGAACGCTGCGCACAGTTTTGTCGATAGCGGGCGGACTTATAAGCTCGTTCTCGGTGGGCGCGCTGTTTGCGGTTGCGTATTCCATTCCGTCGCAGATTGCCGCGGAAGACGAGGCTCGCACCGGAATCACGCGCTCGGCAATGTACTTTGCCGTGCAGGGCTTGTTTGCGGGCGTGGCTTCGGGCATAGCTACCGGAATAGTGCTCGTAGTCCTCAAACAGTACGGCGGCATGAGCTATCTCACGCTTATTTCGGCAATTGCGATGGTAGTTTCGCTTGCCGGAACCTGGCTGTTGCCGCAGTCCATCGCACGCCTCGGAAAAAAGGAAAAAACCGATAATAATCAGAACGCCGCAGCCGAAAAAACTTCGCAATCGGAAGTTGGCTCCGGCGAAAATAATTGAACATTATGAAACAAAACAGATTAAACGGAACGTTGTTCGAGCAGATGATACGCTCGGGACGAAACAACCTTGCCCTTCGGCAGAAAGAAATAAACGACATGAACGTTTTCCCAGTTCCCGACGGCGACACCGGCACCAATATGCTGCGAACGCTGTCGTCCGGCATCGAAAGCGCGGTTTCTTCTCCCTCGATAGGCGAATACTTAAAAGGTCTGAGCTCGGGCATGCTGATGGGCGCGCGCGGAAATTCGGGCGTTATTCTGTCGCAGCTGTTCAAGGGCTTTTATACCGAACTTGCGAGAGAAGACGTCGTAAATCCCGGTCAAGTCAAAAACGCGCTTATTTCGGCGTATAAAACGGCGTACCGTGCGGTTGTTCACCCCGTGGAAGGCACGGTGCTTACGGTTGCGCGCGAGGGAATAGAAAACGTAAAAGGTCAGATTTACGGCTCGGCAACCATTGGCGACGCGTATTCGCTGTACCTTGCCGAAATGCGCAAAAGCGTGCTCCGTACGCCCGATATGCTGCCCGCGCTTCGCGAAGCCGGCGTTCTGGACAGCGGCGCGGTGGGATATATCACCGTCGTGGAAGGCATGGTAAAGGCGTTTTACGGCGAACCCGTGTCCTGCGACCAAACCGAGCTTCCGCAAAATAAGCAAGCCGAATCCGAAGGCGTAAAAACCAATAGCTTCAACGCCGACAGCGAGCTGACTTACGGCTATTGCACCGAATTTTTGTTGCAGCTTCTCAACGCAAAGCTCAAAGAAAATGCGTTCGATACCGGTAAATTCACGCAGAAACTGCAAACGCTCGGCGATTCGCTGGTGGTTATCCGCGACGGCGATATAGTAAAAGTACACGTTCACACCAAAAAACCCGCGCCGATAATAGAAGAAGCGCAACTGTACGGCGAGTTTATTTCGTTCAAGCTGGAAAATATGACAATCCAGCACACCGAAAGAGACGCCGCAAAACCGGAAAACGCAAAAATGTCACCGAAAGCGTTCGGAGTAATCGCCGTAGCCGAGGGCGACGGTACCGCAAGGCTGCTGTCGGGCGTGGGAGCGGACATTGTTCTTCGCGGCGGACAGACGATAAACACGCCATCGTCCGATTTCGCGGACGCGTACCGCAAAATAAACGCCGAACAGATAGTGGTTCTGCCCGATAACGGCAATATTTACACTGCCGCAACGCAGGCAAAGGAAATCACCGGCATGCAAAACGTCACGGTTATTCCCTCGCGTTCGGTAATGGAAGGCTACTACGCGCTGGTTATGGGCAGCGCCGATATCGAAGACGCAAACGAGCGCATTGCCGCAATGCAGGAAGGCGCGGAGGGCGTTACGACGCTGTTCGTCGCGAAAGCCGTCAAGGATTATTCGGGCGGCGAAGTAAAGTGCCGCAAGGGCGATTACGTCGCGTTTATCGGCAGCCGTCTCGTAGCAGCGGAAAACGATATGATCAAAGCCGCGATAAAAGGGCTTAGCCGCGTGCCGGGTATAGAAGAAAAATGCGCGTTCACCGTGCTTAAAGGTCTGTCGTTCACCGCAGCCGAAGAAAACAGGCTGGACTCGGCGATCGCGGAAAAATTCGACGGTGTGGAAACCACGTTCCTGTACGGCGGACAGTCGGTTTACGACCTCGTAATAGGCATTTTATAGGAGAAAATATGAAAATATTGTATATCGTTCTTGCCGTAGTCGGCGGAGCGGCGGTCTTGTGGTTTTTAAGCACGATTCTGGTGTCGTCGATAATCTACACCATTCTTCTCGTTCGCACGAGCAAAAAAAAATGGGCGCGCGGTTGCAGCTGGGACAACGAAGAGCAACAGCGCATGTTCGACGAGGGCGAGCAGTGGGAAAGAAAAAATCAGCCCTTCCACAAAACGCTGTCGGTGGTAAGCGACGGCTTCAAGCTTATCGGCGAATACTACGATTTCGACAGCGATAAAGCGGTTATAATAGTGCCGGGCAGAATGGAAACCTGCACGTACTCGTGCTATTTCGCGCCGCAGTACGAAAAAAGCGGCTACAACGTGCTTACGATAGACAACCGCAGCCACGGACTTTCCGAGGGCAGATACAACTGCCTGGGACTTAAAGAATGGCGCGACCTCATCGCCTGGGCAAAACTTCTGCACGACGAACACGGCGTTAAAACCGTGGTTTTTCACGGAATTTGTATCGGCGCGGCAACCTGCATGCTTGCCGTCACTAACGAACAATGCCCCGATTATATTAGAGGTCTGGTAACCGACGGCATGTACACCGACTTTTCCGAGTCGCTGCGCCGCCATATTTCCGAGCGCAATAAGCCGCTTTTCCCCGTATTAAACGAAGTTTTGTGGTATATAAAGCTGGTTTCGGGCAAAGACGTCGTTAAAAACGGACCGCTCGCGCTGATGAACAAGCTCGATAAGCCCATTTTGTTCATTTACAGCAAAATGGACGCCTATTCGGTGCCCGAAAAAGCGCAGCTTCTGTTCGACTCGTGCCATTCGGACAAAATGCTCGTGTGGTTTGAAAAAGGTATTCATTCGCACGTCCGCATCAACGCTCCCGAAAAGTACGACGCCGCGATAGAAAAATTTCTTGTCGAAAAAATAGAGAACGGACAACCCGAAAATAATTGAAAGGAGGGCGAAAAATGAGCGAAGACGACAAAATACAAGGCGAAGAAAAGAACGAAAAATCTCAGAAAAAACGCGGTAAAGGCGGAAAAATTGCGCTTGCCGCAGTCGCGATCGCCTCGGGACTGGGCGCCGCGGGAGCTGTGGGCGGAGCCGCGCTTTACAATTCGTTTTTCAAGCGTTACGAACGCCCCGACTATTCGATAACGCCCGGCATAGTGTGCTACGAGCGCGTAAAAACCGATTACCCGCGCGAAGAAATAAATTTCTACTCGGAAGGCACGCGCCTTAAAGGCTATTATTATACCGTGGAAGGCGCCAAAGGACTGGTAGTTGTCGTGCACGGTCTGCACGCCGGATCGGACGATATGCTGCCGATAATCACGTTTATGCTGCGCCGCGGCTACAACGTGTTTTCGTACGACGGCACCGGAACGTACGATTCGGACGGCGACGGAACGGTGGGAATGTGCCGCTCGCTCGTCGATCTCGACAACGCGTTGTCGTATTTGCAGCGCGAACCGCGATTTGCCGCTCAGCCGCTCTTTCTCGTGGGGCATTCGTGCGGCGGATACGCCGTGACGAGCGTGCTTTCGATCAAAAAAGGAATAAAGGCGGTTGCCGCGTACGCCGCTGTTGCCGATTGCTATACGCTTATTGCCGATAAAGGCAAGCAGTATGCGGGCGATCTCGCAGGCGAAGGACTGCCGCGCGTTTTCCTCGACGAATATCAGAAGCTTCTGTTCGGCTCGTACGTCAATTACAACGGCGTAAAGGGCGTAAATTCGACCGATATTCCCGTGCTAATCGCGCACGGCACCGAAGACAAGGTTATTTCCTATTCGTTGCAGTCGCTTATCTCGCATAAAAGCGAAATAGTAAACAAAAACGTCGAGTACGTTACCACCGAAGGGCTTACGGGCGGACATTCGAGCATACTTTTCAGCGAGCGCGCGGCTTTGTATAAGCGCAGCGTGGACGAAGAAATCGCCGATATAAAAAAGAAATACGGCGATAAAGAAAGCTACGACATGGTTCGTCGGTTCGTTTCTACGGTTGACCATTCGCTTTATAGCGAAATCAATTACGATTTACTTGACAAAACGGTAAAAATGTTCGATAATGTTATACAAGGAGATTAGTTGTGTATGTTTTGCAGAAAATGCGGAAAGCCCGTCCCCGACGGGCAGGAATACTGCGACGAATGCCGTAAACTGGATATAGTGGCGGGCGAAACCGACGACCCGGCAAATCCCGCGATGAGAGGGTTCGTGCCTGCGCTCATCGCCGCGATAATAGCGGCTTCTCTCATGGCGCTCGTGCCGGTAATCGCCTGGCTTACGAGCGGAAAACTGAATATTCCGTGGTTTTTGGAAATCGCGATAGCGTTGGCGTTTGTCGCTTGCAC
>CAKQJJ010000062.1 GCA_934247335.1 uncultured Clostridia bacterium
ATGTTAAAGTGAAATATGCGTTCCGACAGGAACTTAAAGAGGCAAAAAAATGAAAGAAATACGTTCTCCCGAAATAGACGATCTTTTCCGTGCGATAAAAACGCTGAATACTTTGGAAGAGTTTTACGCGTTTTTCGGCGACGTCTGCACGATAAACGAAGTGCTGGACATGGCGCAAAGGTTTTCGGTTGCAAAAATGCTGGACGAAGGCAAAAGCTACGTCGAGATATCCGAAAAATCGGGCGCAAGCTCGGCAACCATCAGTAGAGTAAACAGGTGCTTGAAGTATAGCGATGGCTACAAAACCGCGCTCGAACGGCTCGGCGAGGAGAAAAAGAATGCTTAAAAACGTAAAATACGTATTTTTCGACGTGGACGATACCATTTTCGATTTTGATAAATGCGCCGAAAAAATCATGTCCGGGCTGTTTGAAAAACATTCGCTGAAATATACGCCCGAAGTTTTTCCCGCGTTCAAAAAAATAAACAAGCAGTTCTGGCGGCGCATCGAACAGGGCGAAATAGACAAGAAATATTTAACCGAGCATCGCTTTGAAACGGTGTTCGCATATCTCGGGATAGATTTCGACGGACCTTCGTTTGAAAAGGAATTTTTGCGCGGTCTTCACGATTCTTGCGAGGAAGTGGACGGCGCAATCGACACCGTTAAATATCTGGCGACAAAATATCCGTTATTCGTGGCAAGCAACGCTTTTTACGAACAGCAGATAAACCGCCTTACGCTTGCCGGCATTATCGATTGCTTTAAGGACGTATTCGTTTCCGAAAAAGTGGGCTGTAACAAGCCGTCGCCCGAGTTTTTTGCAAAAATACTCAGCCTTGCGCACGTTGACGATCCCGGCAGCGCTCTTATGGTGGGCGATTCGCTGGAAGCCGATATAATAGGCGCGAAAAAAGCGGGCATGCAAACCTGTTGGTTTACCGAAAGCGACGGCGACGAACACGCCGATATAGTCGTGCATTCGATAGGCGAACTGAAAGAAATACTGTAATAATTACTTTTATTGAATTTTTAACTGTGTTTTCATTGCTTTTTCATATGTTGAGAGTATAATATGAAACGAATAGTATAGGTTTACTCGTTAATGAAATTAGCAAGACTGACAACTGCATTTATATTTGCGTTTACGATATTGGCGCTGAGTACTGCGTGCGACAAAAAGGTGCAAAGCTCCGAATACGAAGGGGCAGGCGACCTTGTCGGAATGACGGTGGATATGGAAATTCCGCCTTCTTATTCGGCTGCGGATAAAGCCGAAGCGCTTGCCCGCAAAGCCGATTTTCCCGACGTTCCTTACGAAAACGACCAGTGGAAAAACTACGTCGGAGGCGTGGTAAATTACGCGTACGTTATTCTGGGCGATTATTGCTCGTACGTAGTGGGCGACGCCGGCGAAAACGTCGTTATCGACAACTCGAACAACGTAATCACCATCGCGCAACCCGGCTACTATCGCTTTACCGGAACGCTGTCGGGCGGCAGTATAGTCGCCGAGGCGGACGGAAACGTGCGCATAATTCTGGACGGAGTAAGCCTGACGGGCAAAAGCGGAGCCCCCATTCGCTTCTACAACAACGGACAAAAGGTAGTTACGTTTACCGAAGACAGCGAAAACGTCGTTTCGGCGCCCTCTTCGGTGCCGGACTCCAATCAAAACCGCGAAAATCCGTCCTGCGCGATATATTCCGAAAGCGAACTAACGTTAAACGGAACGGGCAGCGGCGAAATAATAGGCAAAAAGGAAGGGGCGATCGTGTGTCGCTCCACGCTGAAAATAAAGTCGGCGGAGCTTGAAATTCGCTCCAAAACCGACGCGATAACCGCCATGAACGTCGTTATTAAAAATACGTTGCTCGTGGTCGATTCCACCGCAGGCAACGCGATAATCGCCGAACGTTACGGCTTTCTGACCAAGGAAGGCTTCGTAGTGATCTCCGATGCGGACGTCCGCGTTATTTCCGCTTTCGACGCCGTAAACGCAACCGATCTGGTATACGTAACCGGCTCCGGGTCGCTTCTCAGTATTTGCAGCGGAAACGGCTCGTCCTCGGTGCTGTACGACGAAATATATTCGCGAAAGGGCATCGTTTGCGACGGTTGCGTGTGCGTGGAGGAAGGCAGCGTCTATATAGACAGCCTTGACGATTCGCTTAAATGCTCGGGCGAAACGCTTTTAAGCGGCGGTTTCCTGACCGCAAGCACCAAAAAGACCGCGATAAATTCGGCTCTTACCGAAATAAAGGGCGGCAGAACAGAAATTGCCCGCTCGTCGGTGGGAATTAAGGGTTGCCGACTGTCGATTGCCGACGGCTCGGTTAAAATAACTTCCAACGAAAACGCGATAAACCTTTCGGCAACGAACGGGAACGACGGCGCGTGCGCTTTCGTGATGAACGGCGGCTACGTGGATGTTTCGACTTGCGGGACGAGCGTAAAAACCGACGGCAAAATGTTGGTTACCGGCGGCTCGCTCTGGTGCGACAGCAGCCTGGCTCCCGAAACTCCGGCGGTTATCGCAAATCAGGGTTTCAAGGCAGACGGCGGCAGAATAATGATCATCGCGGGGCTCGGAATGATACAAACCCCGGTAAAGCAATCGTTGCAGGACAGCGTTACTATTTCGTTTAAGCGTGGAATTTCCTCGCATTCGACGGTGTCGCTTAAATACGACGACGTGGTGCTTTTTTCGAGGGAAGTGGTAAACAAAGTGGGAAGCCTGTTCTTCACTTGCCCCAACTTCTCGCGCGATTACGACTGTTCGCTTGCCGTAAACGGCTCGGTAGTAAAAAAATTCCGCCTTTCTCAGACTTTTACCGAAAAAGGCGTAGCGTAGAAAAACGATAAAAAAGATCCTCGCGGCACTCTGCTGCGGGGATCGTATTTTTTGTGGCTTTTTTACTGAGAAGGACCCACTTTTCTGTACAGACGAGTAAGTTCGTCCAGAATATCCGGGTACTCGAAGTCGCGGTGATAGATGAGGTTTATCTCTCGCGTTATGGACAGATTTTCAACCGGGATAACCGAGAATTTGTTCTTTTTCAGCTCCGAAAGGCAGGTGTTGTGCGCCAGTACCGAAACGCCGAAGTTGTTTTTAACCAATTCTTTGATGATGGCGATGTTGTCCACTTCCAGAATGACGTTGAAGTCGTCAATCGACTGATTGTTACTGCTCAGGTTTGCCTCGAACAGCGTTCTCGTTCCGGCGCCGGGCAGACGAAGAATAAGATTTTCCTTTTTCAGCTCGTCAAGCGTCACCACGCTCTTTTTGGACAGCGGATTGTCGTTGCCCACGGCAAGCACCAGATAGTCGGTGTCAAGCAGAATGGAGTTGAAGTTGCTGTCCGAAATCTTGCCGTCGATGAGTATTACGTCAACCTCGTACGTTTTCAGCTTCTGGTACAGGTTTTGAATGGTGTCCGAGATAATGGTTACGTGCGTCTTCGGATTTTCGTTGCAGTACTCGGCGAGAAGAGTGGTGGAAAGCCCGGTTTCGAGCGATTGCGTAATGCCGATATTCAGGTGGCGAATGTTGTTTTTGCGGTCTTTGAGCGCGATTTTCAGGTTTTGTTCGAGCGCGTTTATACGCTTGGCATATTTTACCAGAATTTCGCCGTCCTCGGTTATTTTAAGTTCTCTGTCTCCGCGAAGAAACAGTTTTACTTTGTATTCGTCTTCGAGATAGCGTATGTGCTGGCTTACCGCAGGCTGCGTTAAATTGAGCGCCGCCGCTGCTTTCGTGATGCTGCCTTGTTTGTACACTTCCAGAAGAGTGTGAAGTCTTGCGTTTATCATTTCGTCACCTATAAAAATAAATAATTGTTGTCGGTAAAAACATAAGCTGTGGTTATCCTTTATTATATAACGAAACTCGGCTTTTGTCAAGAGAGGCAACACAATATTTTTTTATCGACGCATAAATTTTGATAATCGCTCAAACGGCTTTTTAAAAATTTCACTCGGAATGTACGGAAATAGTTTTATTTGACCCCATATGCGTGTATAATTATCGAACGGTTTGTTTAATAACTGTCGAAATTTTTCAAAACTATGCGAAATCTCTTGACAGCCGCGAAAAATTATTATATATTAGATTTATCAATCGAAAACAAGGACGATTTTATGAAAAAAGAAAAAAGATTCGACATGTTCAAAAAACCGCAGAAACCCGCGTGGTACATAGTGGCTCTCGAACATATTTTAACGTTTTTTTGGATCACGTACGAAAAAATGTTCAAAGGACTTAAAATTGACCGAAGCGAAACCAAAAACATCAAAGGACCTGTGTTTTGCGTAAGCAATCACGCTTCGATGATCGACTTCCCGATAGCAGTGGCTGCGTTAAAGCCGCACCGGGTCACCTGGGTTGCCGCAATCGAAGAGTTTGACGGAAAAGAATGGCTGTTCCGCAAAATGGGCATGATTCCCAAGCGCAAGTTTACGCACGGCACCGTAACGGCAAAGCATATCATGCGCGACGTGATGAAGGAAAAAATCCCGGTAGTCATTTATCCCGAAGCTCGTTTTATCGTCGGCGGAATAGGCGAATGCATTGACGGCGGCATGGGCAAAATGGTTAAAATCATGGGCGTTCCGGTAATCCGTTTAAATATAGAAAACAACTTCCTGCGCTCGCCGCAGTGGTGCAAGCATCCCTATCGCGATATTCCCGTTACGGCAAAAACCAGCGTTCTCATTACCGCGGAGGAAACCAAAACGCTTACTGCCGAGCAGATTCAGGAAAGACTGGAAAAATCGTTCGTTTACGACCAGTACGCTTATCAGTACGAGCATAAGCTTTGGATGAAGAGCAAAAACCGCGCGCTCAATATCCACAAAATACTCTACAAATGCCCGCATTGCGGCGCCGAATATCAAACCGATTCGGACGGCCCGCACGTATGGTGCAACGCCTGCGGACACAAGTGGGAAATGGACGGATACAGCCGCCTGCACGCAGTGGAAGGCGAAACCTATTTCGAGCACGTTCCCGATTGGTATCTGTGGGAAAGAGCGGAAGTCAGAAAGGAAATCGAAGCCGGAACGTATAAGTTCGAGGACGCCGTGCGCGTTACTCATCACATCAACTCGCACGAAATGCGCTACGAAGGCACGGTCAGATGCGTTCACGACAAAAACGGCTTCACGTTCAGCGGAAAACTGGATAACGGCGAGGAATTTGACCTTACCAAATCGGTTGCAAGCATGTATTCGCTGCATATCGACTACAATTTCCGTAAACAGGGCAACGCGTTTGATATCGCAACCGACAACGAAAGCTATTTTATGTACCCGATATCTCACACCAACCCGCTTACCAAGCTTCAGTTTGCCGTGGAGGAACTGTACAACTATTATGTTCGCGAACCGGAACAGGCGGCTAAACAGCAAAAGCAGCAGTCTGCCGAAACTAAGTCCGAACAAGAAACCAAATAAAAACCATTGCCGTTCGATTTTTTGTCGGGCGGCTTTTTTCTCTCTTTACAGCCCTTGCCGCGCAATTCGCTTGACTATAAAAGGCATTGCGGGTATAATCTAATTATGAACTACTTGTTTTTGGACATGGAATGCAGCAACGGTAACGATATTTGCAGTTTCGGATACGTGCTTGCCGACGAAAATTTCAACGTTTTGCAACAAAACGACGTGCTTATAAATCCCGAAAGTAAATTCGTTCTCACAAACCGCGCGGGAACGCAAGGCATAAGTCTCGCCTACGACAAGGACGAGTTTTACGCCGCTCCCAAATTTCCGGACAGATACGAGTTTATAAAATCGCTTGTCGAAAATCCCGAAAATTTCGTTGTGGGCTTTGCCGTCAGCAACGACGCCGGCTTTATCCGCCGCGCCTGCATGCGTTATTCGCTTCCGCAACTGTCTTTCAAATTTTTCGACACGCAGCGACTGGACGCTGCCGTTCACAACGAAGGCAACATCCGCAGTCTTCAAAAAGTAATCGACTTATACGGCATCGAGCAGGACGAAGAAAATATTCTGCACAAGTCGGACGACGACGCGTTTTTTACGCTCGAAATACTCCAAAAAATGCTGGAAGAAATCGGCATGAGCTTCCCCGAAGTCGTAAAGGCTTATCCGCAGTGCTGCGGCGAAACGGCGGACGGCAACATTACGTACGACGGTCACAGCATTTCCAATATCGACAAAATGCGCAAAAAAGACGTGATAGTGTTCCGTATGAATTGCGCCGAGCTTAAAGCCCGTTACGCCGGAACCAAAGGCTTGCTGTCCGGCAAAAAAATCTCGTTCGAGCGCGCTTTCGAGGGCAAGAATTATCGTAAAATGGTGGTGCTTGCCGAAAAAATCTATTCGCTCGGCGGCAGACTTTGTTCGTCGCGCGATTGCGATCTGTTCGTCTGCGTCAATCCCGAATGCGGTCAGGCAGAGCGCGTAAAGCAAAGCGGCGCCGTTTTAACTGCGTTGCCCGAGTTCCTGTCTGCAATAGGAATGAAGGAGGAGGAGCTTGCCGCGGCAGCCGAAAAAGTAGATATAGAAGCGTTGAAACGAAAAGCAGACATGCTGAAAGCTTAAAATAAAACGAGCGTTCCGAAGAAAAACGGTTCGCTCGTTTTTGCGTATTTTGCGCTTAAAGTCTATTTGAACATTTTTGAAAGATTGGCAACCAGCTGCTTTATGTCGGTGTTGGTGGTGTTTACGCAAAGATCGTAATTCTCGCGCGCGCCCCACTTATTCCCCGTGAAGTACGAATAAAATTTCGCGCGGTCCTTATCGATGGCTTTAATGTGCTTTTCCAACTGCTTGTCGCTTAAATTTTCCGATTCGGGACTTCTCTTTTTGCAGCGCGCAATGCGGCTTTCCATGTCCGCGTATACGAATATGCGGTACGGATGCTTGTCGCGCAGAATGTAATCGGCGCATCTGCCTATAATCACGCAGTCCGATTTATCCGCGAGCGAGTTGATTATTTCGCTCTGCGCACGGTATACCGACTGAATCTGCCCTACGTAATACTGATTGAGCGTAGTAAACGACTGCCCTATCGCAATGGGATAAAGCGCGTGCGGCTGCTTTTCCAGAACCTGCGAAACGTATTGCTCGGAAAGAGAAGTATGCTCGGCTATTGCCGTAAGAATCTCCTTGTCGTAGTATTCGATGCCCAATTCCTCGGCAAATCTGCGCCCGAGTTCGCGTCCGCCGCTGCCGAATTCTCTGCCTATTGTGATGATTTTGCTCATAATCGCCTCCTGTATTCGGTTTATAGATATATAAAATTGTACCACGAATTTGCCCGTTTGTCAATAGTATTTGTAAAAAAATAACCCACGATTGCCGTTTATCT
>CAKQJJ010000063.1 GCA_934247335.1 uncultured Clostridia bacterium
AATAAACCAAATTTAAAGGCTCCTTTGAGCAAAGGGAGCTGGCGCCGTCAGGCGACTGAGGGATTGTAATCGTTTGTTTTTCGTATCGGCGAATTAAAATCTGCGTTTTCCACGGTTTTATAATGCCAAAAAACGCAAAAACTTCCTTTTTTACAAAATCTTTACCTTTGGTTTAACAAAACGTGATAGCGGGAAATGATTAACGGCGGTATAATGCAGGCGTAGATTTCAAGAAAAGGAGATAAAAAACAATGAAAAAGAAACTTATTGCGGCGATAGCGTGTATCGCTGCGGCAATCACGGCAATCCTGCCCGCGGCGGCATGCTCGTCCAACAAATTTGACCCCGACAAACAGATTACGGTTGTCGCGAGAACCAAAACCAGCGGCACCCGCGAAGCGTTTGACGGCGTGGTTACCGACGGCACCAATCATCTTATGGACAAGGTAAACGGCGAAAAGGTGTTCCGCACAACCGATAAAGCGATTGAACTGGAAGAAACCTCCGGCGTAATCACCAAAGTAACCTCGGACAAGCAGGCAATCGGTTATATCTCGCTCGGTTCGGTGAACGACACTTTCAAAGTGGTCAAAGTGGGCGGCGTTACCCCCAGCAAGGCAACCGTGCTAGACCACTCGTACAAAATTCAGCGTCCGTTCGTGCTGGTAACCAAAAAAGGAATCACTCACACCCCGGTAGCCGAAGACTTTATCAAATTCCTTAAAAGTTCGGCTGCGGAAGCGCTGTGCGACCGGGCAGGCACCGTATATCTTTCCGATCCCGCAATGCGTGCCAACACCGGAAAAGATCCGATCGCGGTGGAAAAGTTTGAAAAACAGGCTACTCTTCCCTCGGGCGGCAAGATAATAATCCGCGGCTCCACCTCTATGGAAAAACTCATCACTCTCGCGGCAAAAGCGTACGCAGACCTCTACGGCGTGAACGGCGCAGACCTGTTTGACATCGAAGTCAAAGGTTCGTCGGTGGGCGTCAGCGAAGCGGAAAAAGACACCGCCGGCAACGTAATCGGCATGTCATCCGCAAAAGTGGATAAAGACGCTCTGGACTCGTTCAATATCTGCCTCGACGCGGTTGCGGTTATCGTAAACAACGACAACGATATAGTTCACGACCTGACGCTTTCGCAGCTTTACGACGTGTACACCGGCAAGATAACCAAGTTTTCCGAACTTGCGAAATAATAAAAATAAGAAAGTATGACTAAAACAAACGTTAAAGATAAAATAGGAAAATCCTTATTCATGGCGGCGGCAGTCATTTGCGTGATTTCCGTCGTCACGATTTTTATTTTCCTGATAGTAAAAAGTGCGCCCGCACTCAAAAAAATCGGCTTTTTCGACTTTTTGTTCGGCACCGAATGGTCGCCCGACAAGGACGCGACTTACGATAAGCCGCTAACCGGCTCGTACGGCGTTGCAAAAATGATTGCGGGAACGCTTGCCGCCACCCTGGGCGCGATTATCACGGGCGGCATTACCGGGTATTTCACCGCGGTGTTCCTCGCCTTCTACTGCCCCAAAAAAATCAAAAAGTTTTTGTGCGCGGCGATAAACCTGCTTGCGGGCATACCGTCGGTAGTGTACGGCTTTTTCGGAATATCGTTCGTGCTGCCTCTTCTTTCCAATATCGCGCCCAACGGCGGCGACGGACTTATGGCAACTTCGATAATACTGGGAATAATGATTTTGCCCACGGTCGTATCTCTTTCCAGAACCGCGCTCGAAGCGGTGCCGAAAAGCTATTACGAAGGCAGCGTTTCGCTTGGCGCAAACCACAATCGCACGGTGTTTTCGGTAATGTCGCCGGCGGCAAAGTCGGGCATATTCGCCTCGCTTATTCTGGGTATCGGTCGCGCTCTCGGCGAAACCATGGCGGTGGTTATGGTTGCGGGCAACTCGGTGGCGTATCCTAAGGACCTGTTCACCTCTTTCCGCGTGCTTACAGCGAATATAGTGCTGGAAATGGGCTACGCCGGCGAAGTACAGACCGGCGCGCTAATCGCAAGCGGCGTGGTGCTTCTGGTATTCGTGCTTATAACAAATCTGGCATTCGGACTTATTTCGGGCAAAATAGTGGTTAAAGCCGTAAATAAAAGCGCGGGCGCAAGCGTTGCAGCGGCAAAATCGGGCGGCGTAACCTTAAATCAAAGAATAAAGAATTTCTTTGCTCCCGTCGGAAGTTTTTTAGGAAAAGTAGCCTACAAGTTGCACCTGGGCGACGTAAAAGCGGCGCTTGCGATAATATGCGGCGTTTTGTCCGCCTCGTCGCTCGTACTGGTCATCGGCTTTATAATGGTTAAAGGCGTGCCCGAACTTATCAAAGACCCGGCTATTTTATACCGCAAATACGAGTTCGGCATGCAGGACGTCACCATTTACCCGGCAATAATAACCACTCTCGAAACGGTGGCGCTCAGCCTGTTGATCTCGGTGCCGATAGGAATAATGACCGCGATATTCCTCAACGAGTACGCAAAACAAGGCAACGTGTTCGTAAAAATAATACGTTCCGCAATCGACGTGCTTGCGGGCGTTCCCTCCATCGTGTTCGGACTGTTCGGCATGATCGTGTTCGTGCCGGCGTTCGGCGGCAGCGGAAGCCTTATCTCGGGTACGCTTACGATAAGCATGATGCTGCTTCCCGTAATAGTTCGCTCCACCGAAGAAAGCCTTAAAACCGTGCCCGATTCCCTTCGCGAAGGCAGCCTGGCTCTGGGCGCGGGCAAAGTGCGCACTATCTTCAAAATAGTGCTGCCGTCCGCCCTTCCCGGCATACTATCGGCGGTAATACTGTCGGCTGGCAGAGTGATAAGCGAGTCGGCGCCCTTTATATACACGATGGGCTCGGTTATCCGCGGCATACCCAAAAATCTGACCGACGGCGGAACCACGCTTGCCGTGGCGCTGTATCGTCTTGCAGGCGAGGGCTGGCACATGGGCGAAGCGTACGCCACTGCGGTCGTTCTGGTGGTCATAGTGCTGGCGCTTACGCTTACGAGCGAAATTATTTCCGAAAAATTAAGCAAGAAAATACGAGGAAACTGAATTATGAAAGATAAAAAGAAAATAAGTTCGTTCGGGCAGAACGTTTCGGTGACCGGCGCGAACTTGTGGTACGGCGACTTCCAGGCGCTTAAAAACATAAACATAGAAATTCCCGAAAAGAAAGTTACCGCGTTCATCGGTCCCAGCGGCTGCGGCAAATCGACCTTTCTGAAATGTTTCAACCGCATGAACGACCTTGTGGACGGCTGTCGGATAGAAGGCAAATTTCTGATAGGCGACGCGGATATTTACGACAAAAGCACGGATCTCAACGCCCTTCGTAAAAGCGTGGGCATGGTGTTCCAGAAACCCAATCCCTTCCCCATGAGCGTGTACGAAAACGTGTGCTACGGACCCAAAACGTTCGGAATACGCAATCGCCGCGAACTGGACGAGATAGTAGAACGTTCGCTTAAAGCCGCCGCCATGTGGGACGAGCTTAAAGACCGCCTGTACAAGCCTGCAAACGGACTTTCGGGCGGACAGCAGCAGCGACTTTGCATTGCGCGTGCGCTTGCCGTAAAGCCGGATATTCTGCTCATGGACGAGCCGACAAGCGCGCTCGACCCCGTTTCCACCGGCAAAATCGAAGAACTGGTGCGCGAGATAAGCGCGGACACCACCGTGGTTATAGTAACGCACAACATGCAGCAGGCAACCCGAATTTCGGACAAAACGGCGTTTTTCCTGCTTGGCGAACTCGTGGAGTACGGCGACACCGAAAAGGTGTTCTCCTCTCCCTCGGACGAGCGCACCGAACGCTACGTAACCGGCAGATTCGGTTGATTATGCCTTAAAACGCGACGATATTATAAAAAATATACGCGCGCGACTTAAAAAAAATTGTAAAACGTCAAATCGTATGATATAATGGAGATACAAACATGTCAATAAGAAAAGTGTTTGAAGAAGAACTGGCGGCGCTTAAAACCGAGCTTGCGGAAATGTGCCGTCTTACCGAAAAAATGATAAGCCGAGCCATTACCGCGCTGGAAACGTCCGACCGCGATCTGGGCGCAAGCGTCGCGCTTACCGACAAACGGGTGGACGAATACGAAACCGACATCGAGAAAAAGTGCATGCGTATACTGCTTACTCAGCAGCCCGTGGCAAAAGATTTCCGCGACGTATCCACCGCCATGAAAATGATTACCGATATCGAAAGATTCGGCGATCAGGCAAGCGATATAGGCGAAATAGTGGCGACCATGCCGGGCGAAAACTGCCCGCTTAAATCCACGCATATTTCCGATATGGGCGACCTTGCCGAAAAAATGGTGCGCGAAAGCGTAAATTCGTTTATAAAGAACGACGAAGCGCTTGCAAACGAAGTAATAGCTCTCGACGACCGCATGGACGAGCTGTTTCTGCTGGCAAAAAAAGAACTTATAGAAAAAATTCACGAAAATTCCGATTTCGGCGACGTTGCGATCGAGCTTATGATGATTGCAAAGTACTTAGAGCGCATAGGCGATCACGCGGTAAACGTTGCGGAATGGACGAAATTCAATCAAACGGGAGTTCACCTGAAATTCTGATGGAAAAACCTATTATTTACGTAGTAGAAGACGACGACGGCATCTGCCAGGTTTACGAAGGCGCGTTCGAGGAAGATTACGAAGCGCGTATTTTCACGACGGGCAAAGATTTTTTCGCCGCGTACGAGAATAAACGCCCCGATCTCGTAATTCTGGACGTCATGCTTCCCGACACCGACGGCTACTCCATTCTCACCGAGATACGAAAAACCGACGCGCGCCTGCCTGTTATCATGTGCAGCGCGAGAAGCGACGAAATAAGCTGCGTCAAGGGGCTTAACAAAGGCGCCGACGGCTACGTAAAAAAGCCGTTTTCGATAATGGAACTGCTGGCAACCGTCAAAGCGACGCTACGACGCGCCAATCTCTCGGTAAAAGAGGCGGGCGACGTCGCCGTGGACGAAAATCTGTACAAAGCGTTTTGCAAGGGCAAAGATCTCAATCTCACGCTCAAAGAGTACACTCTTTTAAAAACGCTGGTGGAAAACGCGGGCGTTACGATAACGCGCGAACAGCTTTTCCGTCGTTGCTGGGGAGAAGATTTCATGGGCGAAACGAGAACGCTCGACATGCACCTCTCCTCCGTCCGCGATAAAATAAAGGCGGCGGGCGGCGGCGATTGCATAGTGACCGTCAGAGGCGTGGGATACAGGTACGAAATAAAATGAAAAAGAAGATATTTTTAACCGTGGCTCTGCTCGGCGCGGCAGTAGCACTGCTGGTTTTTGCCGCCGGCCTGCTTGCGGTGTCGATGAGTTCCAAAAACACGATTTGCGACCGTCTTACCGCTGAAACAAAGCTTGCCTGCTCGCTTATCCGCGACCGCGAAGACGTGGAACTGCTTAAAAAATTCGACGGCAGCGGCGTTTACCGCATTACCGTTATAAGCGAAACGGGCGACGTTTTGCTGGAAACCGACGTCCGCGAACCGATGGAAAATCACCTCACTCGCGAAGAAGTTGCGGCGGCGATGAAAGGCGAGCCTAAAATCGTGGAGAGATACTCCTCTTCCGCTAATAAAAAAATGTTTTATTATGCGGAGAAAATAACGCTGTCCGACGGCGAAACGATAGTAATTCGTCTGTCGCTCCCCACCGGGATAGTGGGCGGCTACGTCGAACTTATTCTGCCGGTGTTTATCGTGATTCTGCTGATAGTAACCGGGCTGTCGTTTGAGGCGAGCGGCAGAATAGCAGCCTCGGTAACCAAGAAGTTCGAGTGCGTGGCGGAAAGCGTCAAAAGTCTGTCGGACGGCGATTACAAGCCGATAGAAGCCGACTCGCGCGATCCGGAGCTGTGCCTCGTCATGCGCGGAATAAACGGTTTGAACGCCGACATAGCGCGCCACCTCGAACGCGAGGAAAGCGATCGCAGAAAGTTTGAAATCGTGCTGGAAAATATGGACAGAGGCGTTGCCGCGCTCGACAAAGACGACAACGTGGTGTTTGCCAACAAAAGCGCGGCTACTCTTTTAGGCGGCGCGGTAAGAAAGGGCGAAAACGCGGTATATCTCATCGGCGACGCCTCGGTTTACGAAAAAATAGTCAAAAATTCCGATAAAAACGCCCATTTCGAGTGCGAAATTCTCGGAAAAGAGTTGCTCGTGTCCGTGAAAAGCATTGACGACGAGCTGCTTAAAAAGGAGATAAGCTACATTATCGTGATAAGCGACGTAACCGCCGAAAAGAGCGCGGCTCGGCAGAAAAGCGAATTTTTCGCAAACGCCTCGCACGAGCTGAAAACGCCGGTAACCGCCGTCATGGGGCTTAGCGAACTGCTGCTGCAAAAGGACGATTTAAGCGATTCGGCAAGAAAAAAGCTCGAAACCGTTCACTCCGAAAGCGTGCGCATGAGCGAGCTTATCTCCGACATGCTGCGTTTAAGCGACGTCGAACGCGGCAACAAGCCGGTCGTCGAGCAAAAGACGGATTTGCGTAAAATCGCCGAAGACGCGGTTGCCGTTCTAAGCGTGAAAGCCGAGCAAAAACACGTCGCTCTGTCGGTCGAAGGCAACGCGTTTGCCAAAATCGACGCCGCGGACGCGCGCGAACTCATCGAAAATCTCGCAAGCAACGCGATAAACTACAATAAAGAAAACGGCGAGGCGAAAATCACTCTGTCCGAAGAGGACGGAAAAGCCTCGATTGCCGTTTCCGATACCGGCATAGGCATCGAGCAGCAGCACATTCCCCACCTTTGCGAACGGTTCTACCGCGTGGACAAATCGCGCTCGCGCGGGTCGGGCGGAACGGGCTTGGGTCTTGCGATAGTCAAACACCTTTGCATGCGCTACGGCGCAACGCTGAAAATAGAAAGCACGTTCGGACAGGGCACCACCGTCACCGTAACCTTCCCGCCGGAAAACAAATAGTTTTTTGACAGCGAACCAAATAATAAATTAAGGTTGGATTTTTGCGTTTTCCACGCGAATCCGACCTTTTTAATTAAACCGATACAAAACGCCGGCGATTACAATCCCTCAGTCGCCTGACGGCGCCGGCTCCCTTTGCTCAAGGGCGCCTTTAAATTAGGTTTATTTGTGCGGAAACAAAAGGTATTATTCAATTTGTAGGGGAGGGGTTCCCCCCCTCCCGCATTATATTGTAGGGACAGACGTTCTCGGCTGTGTGGAGTATCTTCTTTTTTCAGGCGAAGAAAAAAGAAGCAAAAAAGTCGTTGGGACACTTGCGGCTGTGTCCCAAACCCCGCA
>CAKQJJ010000064.1 GCA_934247335.1 uncultured Clostridia bacterium
CGCGTTTGGTTCCACTTTTTGCTCAGCCGCTCGTACACGCTTTTCATCGACAAGCCCTTCGTCGCCTGTATGGTTATTGCTTCCGCTATCAGGACGAAGCCGCGCCTGTCCGGTCGCGGTCCCATCGATATCATCAGTAGCTTTACTCTTGCCTTTACTTCTCTTTCACTCATATTCTTTCTCCTGAGTATATATTTTTAATATTTCATTTGGGGCGGTTTTGTATAAACTCCGCCCGTTAAAATATCCTGCATTACAAGCAATTATATCACACTTCTCTCCCCCGCTAAAACGCCGTATAATTGCCGAAATTTATAGCATATCAAAAGTTATCCGCCGACTAACTATTGTTTTTAATCATTTAATAACTATGCACGAGATTATTATATCACTCCCGATATACAATGTCAAGCGTATTTATATATTTTTATCCGATATTTTTAAATTATTTCAAGATTTTTTCCGTGAAATTTAGACATATGTTCACCATCATACTGCTTCCCACTCAATCATATGCATTACGACGAAATGCGACGAAAAAGGAAAATACACCCGCACATTTTTTGGAGGGATAAACGTCCGCGATTACCCGGATAAATTACGGCGGGAGCAAGCCCCCGCCCTACGGAATAAGGTTATTATTCGGTAAACAAGGTATTTTTTATTGTAGGGACAGACGTCCTCGGCTGTCCGATTGCGGTTTTAAACAAAAGCAAGCGGTATTTATAAATAGGATAATTTCGTTTGCGTCACACCAATGACCTCTTATTGTAGAACGGGAGCAAGCCCCCGCCGTAATTCTATTCGGACAGTCGGGGACGCCTGTCCCTACAGTGAGAGTGTTTTCGTTTTCTCACATACAAACGACTTCTTAAAAAGCCTCCTTTGAGTAAAGGGATGCGGCTTCGAGCGTTAGCGAGAAGACGGGGGGGGGATCGTTTATCAACTGTTTTGCGGGAGGGGAAACCCCTCCCCTACGATATAAGGTCATTATTTGAGACATACTATAGACAAGCGTTCTCAGTTATCCCTACAACCCTCTCTGTCGCCTGACGCCGCCACTTCTCCCGAAGGGCGAGGCTTTAAAACCGTATACCACATACCCAAAAGCATCGTGCCATCCGTCCTAAAAAATTAGGATAATTTTACCATGTCTCACACTTCTGCCCTCTTCACATAAGGCGGAGAATCCCGTTACTACCCTATTGATTGTTACGTTATGCCACGCATTAACTACTTTAAAATAAAAAAGAAACCGTTCTCGCCTTTTTAGGGGCAAAAACGGTTTGCTTTTTTCTATTTGATTATACCTTCGCGCCTGTCTTCCGTTGGGGAGTGAAAACGCCTTGCCGCTGCCCTTCCAATGAAGAGAAGGGCAGCCCGAGCCGCGCCCGGAAAGGCAAAACGCCATACAAGGGGAAGGTTCAGTCAATCGTGAATTATTTGGTAACGGTCACTTTAAGATCGCTTCCGCACTGCTTGGTCATTGCGATGTCGCTGTAGAAGGACAGCGTCCATTCGCCTTCGGGCAACCACACGGTTATGCTGTTGCCGTTTACAAGCACGCCGTCTTCGGTGAACTTGCTTTCGTCAACGACAACCGCGAACGTGCGGACTTCGTTACCCATAACGGCTTTGACGTACTTCGCGCCGTCCGTGCGGCTTCTGCCGGCTTCGGCGGTTACGGAGTAGACAACCTTTTCAAACGCAACTTCGATTCTGTCCGAAGCGGTTGCGGTAAAGGTAATTACGGTTTCTTCGGCTTTCTTTTCGGTGAGTTTTTCAACGCCGTTGATCTTTACCGAAGACACGCGCATACCTGCGTCGGGAGTAACTTTAAGCTTGTAATTTTCGCCGATTATGCCCTTATTTCCGCTTGCGCCTTCGATGACGGCATTACCGCCGTTACCTTTGTCAATCGTCATATAGGACGTAATTTCGGTTGAATTGCTTTCGGTGATGCCTTCGAGAACCACATTGGAAACGGTCATGTTCTGATATCCGAACGAGAACCAGCCGATAGTGAAGCCGAGTTCGTCGGTGGTCATGAACTTACGCAGATTGAACGAGTACACGAGCGTGTATTTGTCCGCGCTGCTCGTCTTTGCAAGCATGTATACGACCGAGCCTTTCTTGATTACTTTGAAGTCGTACGGCATGGAAGCGATCGACGTCATGTTTACGGGGCTGACTCCGCGCTTTTCGTCGCGCGTTTCAAATCCGCCGTCGTAATCGTGATATACGCGATAGCCGGTGCCGATGAACATACATTCGAGCGATGCGGTGCCGCCCTGGAAGAAACGAACGCCGATACTGGGGTCGGTGTCTTCCTTCTTTGCGCCCGCTGCCGCACGGTTGTACGTGAACGAGAGAACGAAATCGCCTTTGTAATCGTTTGCGTTTGCAAGCACGAGGTTGCCCTTGCCGGAATTTTCCGAAACGTATTCAAACAGCATTCCGTTGTCGTCTGCGCGAACAGATCCGCCTGCCGCGGTGTCCACCACGTTGCCCTCGAACGATATCGAACCGCCGAGGTTGGACTTGCCGAACGACAGCGTTCCCACGTTCTGAGCTACGCCGGTGAGTTTGCAACCGGTCATAACGTATCCGTCAAGCACGAACGCAAGCGTTCCCTTGAAGCCTTTTTCTATTTTAACGCTGAACTTTCCGTCCGACGCGCTGTTAAATTCGGAAACGAGTTTTCCGTCCGAGCTTCTGACTTCGCCGACGAGCGTTCTTGCGGATACTCCGTCGGGGAACTTGATGCTTCCGGTTACGGTTACCGCATCAATAATCTCTGCTTTAAGCGTGATTTTTCCGTTTACGGGCGAGGGAGTGTACGGGAGTTCGGTTCTCGTATCGGTGAGATATCTTACGCCGCCGTCCGAGAAGGTTGCTTTTACGAGCTTTCCGTCGGGTACGGTGTTTGCTTTAAGCGTAACTTCGCCGTCTTTGATGATAGAGCCGTTGAACGCTGCCACCTTGTCGTCGTAGCCGATGATTGCGTCGCCGCCGAGCGAAATAAGTTCTTTACCTTCGGTGAACGTGAACGGAGTAACGAGGTCCAAGCCCGCATTAATGATAAATTCGCTTGCCTTGTCGTCGGTGAGTATCCAGTAGTTTTCAAAGTCCATTCTGAGGTTGTAAGCAACCGTGCAGGTAAGACCGATAGCCGCGCATTCGGGGATAGCGTCGTTGTAGAAGGTTCCCACGGGCGAGAGCTTGTTGAAGTTGGTTGCGTCGGTGCCGACCAATGCGGAGCCATCGCATGCGTAGAAGTACAGATACGGTCCTCTTCTTACCATAAGGAAGCTGTTGGAATATTCCTTTCCTTCCCACGGAATACGGTCAACCGTTCCGTTGCCCTGATAAGCGTTTAAGAAACGTCCGCCGTTGTTACGGTCGGTGTTGCCGAGGTATCCGGGCCACGAGCAAACGTTGTTGGTGTCGGTGTAAGTTCCGGCAGTCCAGTTGTTTCTTTCTCTCTTCAGACGAAGTCCGGTTTTTCTGAGACCCATAAACGATTCGCTGGAACCGCTCTTGATGATGAAGCCTGCCGCCGGGTCATTTTCAAACGAGGAGAACGAAGCGGGATCGGTACGGTTGACGATTTCGACATACGCAACCTGGAAATCGCTTATCGTTCTTCCGGAGAAGAAGACGACGTCTTTATCGTTGGTGGAAGTCTGGAATACCGCTTTGCTTTCGGCTTCGCGCGACAAATCCCACATGGTTCCGGGAACCGAGTTGACGGTGATGGTGGTTTTGGGAGTTCCGTCGGGTTTAAGAACCGATTCGGCAGTACCTCCGATGACCGAGTTGGTGATAAACATATCGGCGCTTTCGGTGAGGCTTTCGTTTAATACTTTGCCGTCAAGCAACGTACCGTAAGAATCGCGGTAGCCGTCCGAAGTGACTTCGTACTTCCATACGTTGCCGGGGCGAACGAAGAAGTTGCCGGGGTTGCTGGAAGTGTACAGTTTGTAATAACGGGAATACGGATCGTCGCCATAAACGGTAACGCGCGCGGATTTCAATACTTCGTTGGTCTGCGAATTTCTTACGTCGTATTTAAGGTTTACGGTAGCGTTGTCGCTTTCGGTGAACGCTCTTCCCTTTGCGTTAATGCTGATGTTGCCCTTAATTCCGGTAAGCGTCAATACGCCGCCTTTACCTTCCTTCATGAACAATTCGTGCAGCGAATGAGTTCTGCTGCCGACGGTGTAATCGAACTTGCTCTCGTCCATGGTGTAGCCGGGTTTGAAAGTAGTGGTGATTACGAGCTTATTGTCGTCGGTACGAGCGACTGCAAGCTGATCGGTGGTAACTTCCACTGCGTTGCCTTCCACTCTGATATCGACGAGGTAAGCGTACTGAGCCATTTCTTCGTCGAATTCCCGGGTACTTTCAAAATCGCGGAAGCTGTAATCCGTGAATTCGGCAGTGGCGTTGAACGCATAGAAGCCGCCGAAAGCGTTAAGACCGGTATACGAAGCGTCTTCGCTGTACGCATACTTGCCGTTTATAATATAGTAGAGTTTACCCGACTTATTATAAAGCGACATTTCGATTTCGTCGGTGGGTCCGTTTTCGGGTTCGAGCGAAATGAGGTCGGTTATTTCGGTTATTTTATAAGGATAGTTGGTGTACCCTTTAAGGTCGTATCTGGTCATTTTGCCCGACTGATAGTTATCGCTCGTCAGGTTGAGGGCAACCGCACGATATTTAACGTCGTCGGAATAAATGAGAAGACCGGCTCTCGCGTCTTTGCCCGCTTTGGTTACCTTTATTTTAGCGGAGATACGGAAAGTAGACGAGTTGAGATCGCGGAAGAATATTGCCTGAGCGAAGTTTGCGGTAGCGTTTGCGTCGGAAGTGGCTTTTTCGGTTGCTTCGCCGGGATTTTCCACCGTCCAGCCGCCGGTACGGCCCTTGCCGTTTTTATGGCTGCCGATAACGGCGTTGTCTTCGTCGCCATCGAGATATCCGTTTGCGCCGAACTTGGGCACCTGACCGGAATCTCCGGTGGTTTTAACGAACGTGGGGTACAGCGCTTCGGTTACGGTATCCGGGTTGGAAGAGTAGTTGTACGTGGGCAGGATTTTAACGTATTCGGGCAAGCCGCCGCTTACGTCGATACCCAATTCTTCCCACGGAATAAAGAATTCCATAGCCATTCCGCCGCCCTTACCGGGAACGTTGTACTGACCGAATATTCTCGTACGCAGATTGAGGTATTTGTGAGTAACTCTCGTGTTGTTTGCGTCGGCGGTAATATAGGTGTTGTTTCCGGAATAGAACTGGAAGCCGAAATTGGTGTTACTGAAAAAGTAGTTGTAACCGTTCCAGTAAATAAAGTTGTCGTTGCAGGAAGCCGCGAGATAGAAGCCCTTGGGGCTCATTGCGGTGGTGACCTGGAACTTTACGCGGTGGGTGGACTCGTACTGAGTGTACCACTTTTTACCCTGCCACAGCTCGTCGTCGAGCAAGCCGTCGATTACGACGGTGTCGAGGTCGGGCTTTTCGCCGTACGCGGTGCCGATATTGTCTTTATAATCGCCCGCGTTGCCTTCGATGACGCCTATGGTTTCGCCGCCGGAATTGTTATCCGTGTTGCACGCGATTACGCAGAGCGCCAGCGTCAGAGATATTACGGTTATAAGAAGTATTTTAAATAGTTTTTTCATATTAACAACTCCTTACGCCTGTTTTCCGAACACGTATACGTCGGAGACGCGTACCTGTTTGTAGCCTTGTTCAACCGTCATGTCGGAAGACTGATCGGTGTACTTGTCTTCGAGATCGCCGCTGATGAAGAATTCCATTTCGGTAACGGTTATTTCGTTGAACTCTGCAATAGCTGCGGATCCGTGGCGCATAAGCTCTTCGGTAGTCATGACGTCGCGGCTGTCAACCGGCAGATCTTTGATGTAGCAGTAGCCGTTGTATTCGGTGAGCGCGTACCAGGAAGGCTTTTCCGCAAGTTTGAAGCGGATTGCGTTTACCTTGTTGAACGCTTCGTAATACGAGCCGCTGTTGTAAATCATGACAGCCTTTATCGTGACGGGAGTATCCCAGGTCATCTTGATTCTGAGTCCGCCGTCGGTTTTGCCGTATTCGTATTTACGGGAGAACGGCTGCGCGGTGAACATTCCGTCGTTGACGTATTCGGTTTTACCGACGTTGCCGTTGCCGGTAACGGTTGCGTATTTTGCGACGTTTTTATATCCGGTGAACGATTCGGGCTTGGGTTGCAGGTTTATGGTTGCGCCGTTGCAGTACATAATATCGTAGCCGAGATCTTCTTCGTACATCCAGAAGATACGGTCGATTGCGATATGACGACCAAGATAGTTATTGTTGTTGTCATAGTTGTTCATGGCGTTGTCGGTTGCGTGATACAACATGAACAACTCGTCGCCGGACTTAATGAAACAGTGGTGTCCGGTTCCGCCCTTATAGTCGTTATATTCGGTGCCTTTACCGATAACGGGCATGTAAGCGTATTGCTTTTTAAACGGGCCGAAAGCGTTGTCGGAAACCGCAAGACCTACCGAGTAACGAGTATCGGTATAACCGAAGTACGAATAGGTCATATAATAAAGACCGTTGTGGTAGATGACGTTGGTACCTTCGTTTACGCCGCCTTCGTTGAATTTACCCTCGGTGGGTTCCATCGGAGTGCCGTAAAGCGAACTTCCGTCGTTTTCGATATATCCGTAGTTGACGCGGCAGACGTATCTCAAAGTATCCCAGTCGGGAGTGTTCCAGTCAATCATCTTTATTACGAAAATGCCGTACACTCTCTTGGATCTGTCGCTGTGACGAGTATCCATGGTGAAGTAGCAATACAAGTCGCCCTTCTCGTCGATAACGGGGTTAAGGTCGAGAATTTCGGTCATGTAGTTTTCGTGGTCGGAAGTACCGCAGAACAGAGCGGAATCGGTGAATTCCTTTATTTTGCTCTCGCTGGTGCAATAACGGGTATAGTAATAACCTGCGTTGATCAGCGGCATATCGGAAGTTTTTTCCATACCCATGAGGTTGTAGCAGGTGTCGCCGTTTTTATAACCGATTACGGTTTTGCCGTCTCTGCCGTATACTTCGTAATACTCTCTGCCTTCGACGAACTTATCCTTTACGAGGGTATTTCCGGTAAGGAATTCGCCGGTCTTGGTTTTGCCGGCATAAAGCTCGAAGTAATTTTCGGCGGTGATTACGCGGTACGGTCCGAGGGGGTTGGGCGAAATGGCAACGTCGCCGCGGATATTTGCGGTGGTGCCGCCGTCGACCTGAGTGATCGC
>CAKQJJ010000065.1 GCA_934247335.1 uncultured Clostridia bacterium
GTGTACGGCTTTGCATTGTTCCATATCGTTCTCCTTGCGCCCCGATTGTTTTTTTCGGGCGGCTTTTTATTACAATTGCATTATATACGACCGGACGGAAAAAATAAACCTATTTCGCTTAGGTTTGTTTCTACGTCCCGAAAATGGCGTTCTATCCGGCAAAATTCGCGCCGTGGAGTAAAATTTAACACTCTACTCACAGTAGAATAGCCGAAAAACGTTGACTTTTCGGCACTTTTGTGCTATTATTTGAGTATGGAAATCGAAAAATTAAAAAATCTTATATCTTCTAATATATTGGCGTTCCGTAAACGCAGCGGGCTTACGCAAGCCGAACTTGCCGAAAAACTTAACTATTCGGATAAGGCGGTGTCCAAATGGGAACGCGGCGACGGCATTCCAGACGTTGCGGTTCTTTGCGAAATGGCGGAAATATTCGGCGTAACGCTAAGCGATTTCGTGTCCGAAACGGCAAAGAAAAAAGCTCCGCCCGTCCGCGCGACGAGAATAGTAATATCCTGCCTTTCGGTTGCGATAGTGTGGCTGGTAGCAACGCTTGCAAGCGTCATTATTTCGATTGCCGCGCCCGATTTCGGATACGGCTGGCTGGCGTATATTTACGCGCTTCCCGTGTCGTTCATCGTTCTGACGGTGTTCACCGCGATATGGAAGAGAAACGTTTTGTTGTTTTTAAGCGTTTCGGCGCTTATATGGACGGTAATTTTATCGCTGTATCTGTCGCTTTCGTTTATCCCCAACATGGCGCTTCTGTTCGTTCTGGGCGCGCCGCTCGAATTTATGGCGGTACTGTGGTTTTTCCGTCCGTTTGCCAAGAAAAAATAGAGTTATCGGCATTTTTTGTCGTAAAAATATTCATTTAAGGTCAAATATTTGACTATAAACGAGATGTATGATATAATACAGGTAACGACACTCATACGCGGAGATACGATTTGACCGAAAACGACCAAAAACAGAATACCAAATCCGCTCCCGAACAGAAAGAGCGGGTAAAGAAAAAATCCGACGAGGCGAAGAAACGCGCCTCTTTTTCCGATAGAAAGAAAAAGGAAAAAGAACAGGCAAGTCCGCTCGTTCACGAACAATCGGACCATGCCGAACACACTCATTCGCACACGATAGACGACAACATCGTCGCGTTCGAGCGAAAAAAAGAAAAGAAAAAACGCCTTAAAAACGCCGGCGTCGTAACCAAAGCCATCACGCGGTACGAGCCCGACCCCGCCGAAGGACTTTCCGACGAGCAGGTTGCCGAGCGGATAAATCAGGGCGCCGTAAACGTAATTAAAAACAACAGCGGAAAAACGTACGGCTCCATTCTGGTCAACAATATTTTCACGTTCTTCAACATGCTGACCTTCGCCGTCTTTATCGCCATGATAGTGGTGATAAAGGAGCCGAAAGAACTAAGTAAATTGTTCTTTATGGCGATAGTGCTTATAAACGTTTCGCTGGGAATAATTCAGGAAATAAAATCCAAACGCGCAACCGACCGTCTTAAACTTATAACCGCGGCAACCGCACAGGTAATACGCGGCGGCAAAAAGAAAAGCGTTCCCACTGCCGAGGTTGTGCTTGACGACGTTATACTGTTTGAAACGGGTAAACAGGTTTGCTCGGACAGCGTCGTGCTTTCGGGCGAAGTGGAGGTAAACGAATCTCTGCTTACCGGCGAAAGCGAACCTGTCATTAAAAAGCCGGGCATGCCGCTGTTTTCGGGCAGCTATATCGTGGGCGGCTCGTGCGTTGCCCGCGTTGACAGAGTGGGCTCGGACAACTACGTCGAAAAACTTTCGTCGTACGCCCGCCAGTACAAAAAACCGAAAAGCGAAATGCGCGCGTCGGTTACCGGCGTCATCAAAGCCGTAACCTGCTTTATAGTCCCGATCGCGATAATAATGTTCATGACCGGTATCAACAATGGCGGAATAGCAAACATAAACAGCATCGTTCAGGACGTCAGCGGCTCTATAATAGGCATGATACCTTCCGGAATGTTCCTGCTCACTTCGGTTGCGCTGTATCAAAGCGTAATCCGCCTTTCCCGCCGTAAAATAGTGGTTAAGGATCTGTACTGCATCGAAATGCTTGCGCGCGTAAACGTGCTGTGCCTGGACAAAACGGGCACGATTACCGACGGCACCATGAGAGTTGCCGAAGTGGAAGAATTAGGCAAAATCGAGCTTAAACATTCGGTTAAAGATATAATCGGAAGCATGCTCGTGGCAACCGGCGACAACAACATGACGGCAATAGCCCTTCTCGACAAGTTCGGCTATTCCAAGCAGCTCACCGCAACCGCAATCGTGCCGTTCACTTCCCAGAAAAAGCTTTCCGCGGTTACTTTCGGCGACGAAGGAACGTTCGTTTTGGGCGCGCCCGAATTCGTCATGAAAAAAATGCCGGTCAAAATCGAAGAAAAAATGCGCGAATACGCAAAAGCCGGCATGCGCGTAATCATGCTTGCGTACAGCGATCAAACCATTAAAGATCACGACGTGCCCGAAAAGGTAACGCCCGTGTGCCTCATCGCAATCGAAGATCACATTCGCCCCGAAGCACCCGAAATCATCGACTGGTTCAAGAAAAACGACGTTCAGGTAAAAATAATAAGCGGCGACAACCCCGTCACCGTTGCGGAAGTGGCAAAAAGAGTGGGCGTGGAAGGCGCCGACAGATATATTTCGCTGGAAGGACTCACCACCCAGCAGGTGGAAGAAGCCGCTTCCCGTTACACCGTGTTCGGACGAGTCAGTCCCGAGCAAAAATGTATTCTCGTCAAAGCGCTTAAAAGAAGAGGCGACAACGTGGCTATGACCGGCGACGGCGTAAACGATATTCTCGCCATGCACGAAGCCGATTGCGCAATCGCCATGGGCTCCGGTTCGGACGCGGCGAAAAACGTGTGCCATTTGCTCTTGTCCGATTCGTCGTTCTCGGCACTGCCTCTCGTAGTGCGCGAAGGCAGACGAGTGGTAAACAACGTTCAGAATTCCTCGGCGCTGTACCTCATGAAAACCTTCATGTCGATAGTGCTGTCCATCATCGCCGTGATATTGTCGCTTGCCGGCGTCAGCGAAGGCAGCTACTTCTTCGATACGAGCAACCTGCTCGCGCTGGAATTTTTCATTATAGGACTGCCGTCCATCGTGCTTGCAACGCAGCCTAACGACAGGCTTATTTCGGGTAAATTCCTTTCAAACGTGTTCAAAAAAGCCATTCCGTGCGGAATAGGACTGGTGTTCACCGTAATGACGATATATCTCGTCAACATGTCGTCGCTTATGACCTTCTCGGTGGGCGAATACACCACCATTTTAGTTGCGGGAACCGTGTTTACGGGCTTTTTCGCGCTGGTCAAAATATGTATGCCGATGGACAGATTCAAAATCGTGACGTGCGTCGTCGATTTCTGTCTGTGCATTTTCGCCATGACCGGTCTTATCGCGGTTACGAATATAATGGGACTGGATCTGTTCGGAACCGACACCATGCCGATAACCAGCCTGTCTTTCCCCAGCGTAACATTCCTTTTGTCGGTCGTGTTTGCGTCGTATTTCGTGCTTTCGTTGTGCGACGCCGTTATAGTTGCCATGGACAGAGGCAAAACCTCTGCGAAAAATAAAGAAAATTAAACATACGGAGAATATTTATGGAAATCAAACAGCTTAAAGAAAAATTTATCGAGATTTACGGCGGCAGCGAAGAAGACCTTCGCGTTTTCTCGGCAGCGGGAAGAGTCAACCTCATCGGCGAACATATAGACTACTGCGGCGGCAAGGTTTTCCCCGCGGCGCTCAATCTTCGCACGGTAATTATCGCCCGTAAAAACAATCAGAACGTAATTCGTCTTGCGGCAACCACCGTTCCGCAGCATGAAGAACTTAATATTTCCACGCTCGACGCGTATAAAAACCTTAAATGGGGCGACTATCAGGCGGGTATCGCGTACGTTCTGCAAAACGAAGGATACAAAATCGTCGGTTGCGACACGCTGTACGACACCACCGTTCCGTTCGCTTCGGGACTCAGCTCGTCCGCTTCGATAGAAGTGGCAACCGCAATGATGTTTACCACATTCTCGCACGAAGCGGGAGTGGGCGACGTCGATCTCGTAAAGCTTGCCGTTTACAGCCAGAAATCGGAAAACACGTACAACGGCGTAAACTGCGGCATTATGGATCAGTTTGCTTCTTCTATGGGCAAAAAGGACAACGCTATCCTGCTCGACTGCAAAACGCTTGACTATCAGTACGTGCCGCTCGACCTCGGCGATTACAGCATGGTTATTTCCAACTGCAACAAGCCGCGCTCGCTGCAAGTTTCCAAGTACAACGAACGCCGCGCCGAAGTGGAAGAAGCGCTTGAAAAACTTAAAACGGTTATGCCCGAAATCACCTGCCTTGCAGACGTCACGCCCGAGCAGTTTGACAAGCATTGCCACGTATTAAGCGGAAAAATACTCGACCGAGCAAAGCACGTCGTCAACGAATGCGCCCGCGTAAACGAAAGCGTCAAAGCTCTCGAAAACCGCGATATCGAAAAATTCGGCGAACTTCTCAATCAGTCGCATTACAGCCTGCGCGACCTGTACGAAGTTACCGGTAAGGAACTGGATTCGCTTACCAAGCATTCGCGCGCGTTTGAGTACTGCATCGGCTCGCGTATGACCGGCGCCGGCTTCGGCGGTTGCACCGTCAGCCTGGTGAGAAGCGACAAAGTGGACGAATTTATCGCCGACGTGTCCGAGAAATATAAAAACGAAATAGGCTACGAAGCGCTGTTCTACAAAACCTCTATCGAAAACGGCGCTCAGGAGCTTAAATAAGAGCAAATCAAGTAAATAATAAAACGGAGAATACGCCTTTTTTATAAGGCGTTTTCCTGGTTTTTTGGAGGAGAAACAGTTATGGCAGAGGAAAAGAAGAAAAAAAGTTGTTTCAGGCGTTGTTGCACGGCGCTGCTTATCACGTTTTTGGTGATATTCGTGCTGCTTGCCGCCGGATGCGCCGTGGGGCTCGTTTTCGCCGATAAATTTCTGAAAGAAAATTACGACGTGGGCGTGGGCGACTGCTGGAACGTCGTAACCGGCATATTTAACGCAAAAGAGAAGAAAATCGTGTCCGATCCCGTTTCGGACGGCGATCAGGACGAAATGTACTCTTCGCTTAAAAAAGTGCTGTTCCTCGGGGAAAACGCCGATCTCGAAGGCGTGGTAAACGGCTATCTCGACGAGGCGATAAACGGAAACGGCAATACGGGAAATAATCAGACCCCGGCGTCTTACGCGTCCGGTTCCGACGAAAACGAACTTATGAATCAAATTGCCGATCTCTATGCCGACGGCAATCTGGACTTAAAAAGACTGCGCTCGTATATCGAAAATAACGTGGATATTTCCGCCGTGTACGACTCCGATTTCACCGTTACGATTAAGGGCAACGGTTTTTGCAAAACGGTGGAAAAAATCGTGCGCGCGGAGCTTGAAAAACAATCCGAAACGGCGCAGATAGCAGATAAAGTGCACGTGCGGGAAATAAGCTTCGGCAAAACCGACGGCAACGCCCGTATAAGAATAGTGGTAAAGCTTGAAACAAAATCGGCAGGCGGCGAAATGCTCTCCGGTCAGGCAAACGGAATTCCGCCCTTCGTTCTTTCACTTGCAAAACAAGCTATTCCGTCGGCAACGTACGCCACGGCAGACCTCGTTCTTTCCTCGCCCGCAAAGCTGAATATCCGTATAAACAGCATGTCGGACGCAACCATGGCTGCAATCTACAAGATAATAAACAAAACATCGTCCTCGGGCGACGGCAGCCAGACCGACGTTCAGGCTCAGCTCGATAAATCGGCGGAAGAAATAGTTTCGTCGCTCCGCAAGGACGCTCCGCAGCTTATTTCTATTCTCGAAAGCGTGGGCGATAACGGCAAAATCAATCTCGACGCGTACGGAATCATCGCCGACGAACTCAATAAAGACAAGTCGGACGAAAACAAAATAAGCGGAAGAGAGCTTGTAGCCTTGCTTGTGGGCGTGCTCGGCTCGGACGAAAAGAACGCCATTGAACAGCGCATTGCCGCCGATTCCCGCTACGGCGAAGAAGATTGGAGCGGTAAGTACGCCAAAAATCTCGTAGAGGCTATGGCGGACAGCTTCTCTCTGGCAAACAGCTATTTCGTCAACGGCACCGACGAAAACGGAAACAAAATTCTGTCGGTCGAAAACGGCGTCATCGTCGGAAGCGATAAGCTGATAGGCAGAGTATACGAGGGCGCCGACGGCAATCTCTATTATAAGAAAAGCGGCGGTCAGTTCAAAATTTATATTTCCGGCGATAAGGTAAGCGCTTTCCGTCGCGACGGATTTGACGAATATTATTCGCTGGGCTTGCACTACACGTCGGGCTCGGACGATTACACGCTGTACAGAAGCGCCGATAAAACCAAAATTTACGGCGTGTGCGGCGAAAAATTACAGCAGAAAAACGGCACGTATACCGAGCTTACCAAGCTTTACGTCGACGAGGACGGCAGCGTCTATTCCTCGGCAAACGCAAAGCCCGACCTTATCGAAATATCTAAAGATCTGCTCACCGTGGACACCGTGCAGAATCTGCTTGCCGGCGATAACGTCGATACGGACAAAATTCTCGACCTTATAGATTTCGGTTCGCTGAGAATAAACGGCGTTCGCAACTGGCTTGAACCGTTGTCCATCGACGATATTCAGATTGCGGCAATGATAGATTCGGCTATCGGCGACTATCTCGGCGAAGACATGAAGAAAGCCGACCCGCATATCGCGTACGCAAAAATTTACACCGACGGCGGCAGCGCGTATATCACGCTGGGAATAACGCTTAAATTGTCGGCTATGGTGGACGAAAACATGTCGCGCCTCACCGAAAATCTCATCGGCGACACCGTTTACGCCGAGGTCACTTGCGACGTAACTCTCGGTAAAAAAGAGGGCGAATTTGCAAAAACGATTATCCGTTACAACGACCTCAGCGGCGACTACACCGACAAAGTGCTTGAAATTCTCGGTAAATTATCCGAAAATCTCGACGTTACCGGTCAGCTCGAAAACGCCGCGAGAGAAATAAGAAAAGCAATTTCGTCCATTAACGATACCATTAAAATAAACATCGTGGAC
>CAKQJJ010000066.1 GCA_934247335.1 uncultured Clostridia bacterium
CGTTAAAGTCGAACGTCAGGGCGAAAAGCAGTATTTGGTTTCGGTTAAATTCGAGGGCGGCAAAAAAGGCTCTTTTATCTATTCCGACGCGCTCCCGTTTACGATTTGTGCGGAAAAAGAGGGCGCAAGCCGTTATCTTCCGATAAATTCCGACTACTTCGGACTGCTGATCAAAGACATATTAAAGTTCTTTACGAGTAAAAAAGTCCCGTTCGATACGAAGCAGACGATCTACGTCATGGCTGTTCGCGAAAAGACGGTCGAAGGCGTAAACAACCCCGATAAATGGCTTGAAATCGAGTATTGAGCGCAAAACAAGGAGATTTTTCATGAAAATAGGAGTTATAACCGACTGCTTCAAAAAGTCGCACGAAGAAGGCATTAAAATCGCGGCAAAACTCGGGCTGGACGGCGTTCAGATTTACGCCACCACCGGCGCTTTTTCGCCCGATACGCTGTCGGAAGAGAAAAAAGCCGAGTATAAAAAACTTTTGAAAGATAACGGGCTGGTCGTTTCCGCGCTGTGTGGAGATATGGGTGGCTACGGCTTTGAAATCGAGGCGGACAACGCTTTGAGAGTGGAAAAAACCAAAAAGATAATCGACCTTGCCGTCGAATTCGGCTCGCACGTCGTCACTACGCATATCGGCGTTATTCCCGCCGACAAGAGCAATCCCCGCTACAAAGTAATGCTGGACGCGCTCACCGAAATCGGCTTGTACGCAAAGAGCAAGGGCGTTACCATGGCAATCGAAACCGGACCGGAAAAGGCAGCCACTCTGCTTGCTTTCCTGAAAGATACCAAGGGCGGCGTGGGCGTCAATCTCGACCCCGCAAACTTCACCATGGTAACCGGTCAGGACGCCGCGGAGGCTGTGAAAATGCTGAAAGATTATATCGTTCACACGCACGCAAAGGACGGAATCAAACTCGACCCGAACCAGAAACCCGAGGACGTGTACCACGCTTTCGCGGTTGGCGGAGTGGACGCGCTCAACGCCTGCAAGGGCTTTAAGGAAGTGCCGCTCGGAGAAGGTCAGGTGGACTGGAACGCGTATATCGCCGCTCTTAAAGAAATCGGCTACGACGGATTTTTGACCATCGAACGCGAGTGCGGCGACGATCCCGAAAAGGACATCGTGCTTGCCGCAAGTTTTCTTAAAAGCAAAATCTGAAAAAATATCGTTGCAAAGTAATAAAATTTAATAATAATTATAGTTAAAAAGAAAGCGCTTTCAGCCTGTAATACGGTTAAAAGCGCTTATTTTTGATTTTTGGACTACGAAGCCGTCACGCCAGTTTTACGGCGGTGATTCCCGCGTTGGTGAACGTTGCCTGGTTTGCTCCCGCGTTGTGAATCGAAAGCGTAGTGGCGTCGTCCACGGTAATTATCGCGGTGCCGCCGAGCGATCCGGTTCCGGTGGCGGAAGCGGTGGCTGCCGGAGTGCCGCCCTGATACAAAGCTATCGTCGCGGCGTCGGTTCCTGTGTTGTTTGCCGAAAAAGTTACGAGGTAGGTTCCCGCGGTAAGATTTATCGCGCCGTCCGATACCGTTGCGGTGGTAGAGGGGGTTGCCGCCGACTGCGTAAGCGGGATTATCGTGTTTGCGTCAACAGTTGCCGTGGTGTTGGCTGCATAAATCGCGTCGTTTGTTGCGGTTGCGCCAGTCGGACCAGTGGGACCAGTAGGACCGGTGGGTCCTGTTGCGCCAGTCGGACCAGTGGGACCAGTAGGCCCCGTAGCGCCCGTAGGACCTGTGGGACCCGTAGCCCCTGTTGCTCCAGTTGCGCCTGTCGGACCTGTGGGACCGGTTGCCCCCGTAGCGCCGGTTTCACCAGTGGCTCCTGTCGGACCCGTAGGACCGGTGGGACCCGTTTCACCCGTAGCACCTGTTGCGCCGGTAGCGCCTGTCGCGCCGGTCGGACCTGTCGCGCCCGTAGCACCGGTAGCCCCAGTTGCACCGGTAGGACCGGTCGGACCTTGTGCGCCGGTTGCGCCTACCGGACCCTGAGCGCCCATCGGACCTTGCGGACCAGTCGGACCTATCGCACCGGTAGCTCCCGTAGCGCCCGTGGGACCCATCGGGCCTTGCATGCCGGTCTGCCCCATCGGACCGCGCGGACCAACCGGTCCCATAGGACCCATCGGACCCATAGGTCCGGGCGGACCGGGACGGCAGATAACCTCGGGACAGGGATCGGGACGAGGCGGACGATCGTCGTCGCAGCAATTATTGCGGTCGCAGCCGCAATTTCTTCTGAAAAACATATTTTATCCTCCTTTTTGCATAGAGATAAAGGTTTTGCACCTGATTTATAATATGCCGCGAACACGCATGCGTGCAACGTAAAAGTTATTCTTTTTAGTGTTGACAAAAGCGATTTCGGTTGCTATAATTTAAAGAAAAATCAAAAGGAGATAAAGATGAAGAAATTCGTTAACCCGATAGCGGAAGGGGCAGATCCGTTTTTACTGTATTACGAGGGCAGATATTATCACTACGCAACGAGCGCGCCCGACGGCTTTACGGTGCATTCGTCCGAAGATCTCGCAGAGTGGAAGGACGAGGGCTACTGCCTTAAAGCGGGCGAGGGCGTTATGGGCGACAAATGGTTCTGGGCGCCCGAAGTCAAACAGTATAAAGGCAAATTTTACATGGTGTACGTGGCAAACGAACACCTTGCCGTAGCCGTGGCGGATAAGCCCACCGGTCCGTTTACATGCCCCACCGGCAAGTGGCTGAGCGAACGAAACGCGATTGACGGCAGCTTTTTTATCGACGACGGAAAAATTTATCTCTATTACGTGCGTTTCGACGGAGGCAACGTCATTTACGGCGCGCCGATGAAAGATATGTTCACGCTCGACGAGCAAAACGAAAGAGAACTTATCCGCGCTTGCCTGCCGTGGGAAACTAAACTGGGAAACGTTGCCGAAGGTCCGTTTATGTTAAAGCATAAAGGCAAGTATTATCTTACTTATACGGCAAACGACTTCCGCAGTCAGGATTACGCCGTGGGCTACGCCGTTTGCGACACGCCGCTCGGCAATTTCGTCAAGTACGAAGGCAATCCTATTCTCAAAAAGGACGACGTGCAGGTGGGCACCGGTCACCACAGCTTCACCACTACGCGCGACGGAAAAAATCTGCTTATCGTGTATCACATTCACAAAAACAAAGAGAAAGTTCATCCCCGCTTTACCTGCGTGGACAGAGCCGAATTTATCGAAAATCCCCGCGGCGGCGACGATATTCTGAAAATAAACGTCTGTCACGAGCCTCAAAGCGTGTAAATCGCGCATTCCGGCTCGATTTTCGCGATTTTTATCGCGTTTACGCTTGACAAATCCGCGTTGAAATAGTATACTATAAATAGGAATAATTCCTATTTAATAAAATCGGAGAGGTTATATTATGGAAAAGAATAACAAGTATACGGGCACCAAAACCGAGAAAAATCTCATGGCTGCGTTTGCCGGCGAATCGCAGGCTCGCAACAAGTACACCTACTTTGCTTCGGTTGCAAAAAAACAGGGTTACGAGCAGATTGCCGCTCTGTTCCTGAAAACCGCCGAAAACGAAAAGGAGCACGCAAAACTCTGGTTTAAGGAGCTTAACGGAATAGGCGACACCGCCGAAAATCTGCGCGCCGCAGCCGAGGGCGAAAACTACGAATGGACGGATATGTACGAGCAGTTCGCTCGCGACGCCGAAGAAGAGGGATTCAAGGCGCTTGCGGCAAGATTCCGTCTTATCGCGGCAATCGAAAAACACCACGAGGAACGCTACCGCGCACTGCTTAAAAATGTCGAAAACGACGAAGTTTTTGCAAAAAGCGAAGTCAAAATCTGGGAATGCCGCAACTGCGGTCACATAGTCGTCGGCGTAAAAGCGCCCGAAGTCTGCCCCGCATGCATGCATCCGCAAAGCTATTTTGAAGTAAACGCGGAGAATTATTGATTTTTTTAACTCTCGGATTACTCTGTCCGAAAGCTTAAAATCTAATAAAACCGAAAAAACCGACGTCGTTTCTTCCCGTAAAAGGTAACGACGCCGGTTTTTTTATTGCCGGAAAAGCGAAAATATATCTTTCGTTCCGCAAATCGCTTGACAACGGCGGTGGGCGGCGGTATTCTTTATATACTAAGGCAAAACATATTAAAGAAAAACAGCCGCGCTGTGCGGAAAATAAAGGTAAAACGGAATCGGGTTCGGAGAGATAAAGTGAATAACGACGCACAAAAAGAAAATACCAACGTAAGCAAAAAGAGTTATCGGTGGCTGAAAATTACGGCGATAATAGTCGTCGTAATAATATTAGCGTGCCTTTTTTTACAAATCGGAACGTGGTCAACGCATAAAGAAAAGGGTAATTTCGTTCCCGATTACGAAAAAATCGATATATCCGCCGTTCTCGATAAAGCCGAACTCGGCGGCGAGGATTACGACCTGTTGTACCGCCAGACCGGGCTTACCGAAATAGGAATAGAAAGAGAGCTTAAACGCGGAGAAGCGGGAAAGCGCAAAATATCGGAAATCCAAACCGCGTTTTTTACCCCGCGCGAGGTCGTGCGAAAGTACGTAGCCGCCTGGATGTGCATTGACGTCGTACGCGGCGTCGCACCCAACGTTACGCTGGAAACCGGCGATATCATCGTTTCGGCTTCGACGCATATTTCTTCGCTTCGCATAGGGCATGCCGGGCTGGTCGTGGACGGCGAAAAGGGCGAAGTGCTGCAAGCGACTGCGTACGGAGAAAATACTCTTATCGGGGACGTCGCCGACTTCACTTCGCGCATAAATTTCCTCGTTCTTCGCCCCAAGGCAAGCGCGGAGATAAAGCAAAAAGTCGCGGCGTACGCAAAGGAAAATCTCGTGGGCATTCCGTACGACGCATTTGCGGGAGTAATAACGCACAAAAACACGATTCCGCGAACGCAATGCGCGCATATCGTGTGGTATGCGTACAAACAGTTCGGCGTGGACCTCGTTTCCGAAAACAAACTGATGATTCTGCCCTACGACCTTGCCAATTCCGACGGCGTGGAAGTGGTTCAATCGTTCGGTTTCGACCCGGAAAAGAAGTGGAACAAATTGATTTTTTGACAAATTAAACGTTATATAATTAAAACAAAGCGGACGAGAACCGGTTTGTCCGTTTTTATTTTTAAAGTCAAATGGTTTTTCGGTCGGAAAAATGAACGAATGCGTTTATTGAACGAATAATCGCTTGCAAATAATAAATTTTTATGCTATAATATGAACGGTCGTTCGGTAAAAGATAAATAAAAAACGTATAAGCGAACTAAAAACCGTCGTTCGTCATAGAAAAATACGTAAAAAACCGTTCGGACCCGGAGGTTATGAGATATGAGAAAGAAAGCGATTGTAATTCTGGTTGCGGCGTGCATGGCTTTGGCGGCGTGTCTTGCGTCTGCACCCGTTTCGGCAAAAGCAGCCGCGTCTACCGAGCTTGGCGATTTTATCGTGCAGGGCGGCGTAAACTCGGTGGACTATTCGTTCGCGAGCGGCGTTCTGACCATTCTGACAAGCACGCCGGTCACGGTTAAAAACAAAGATCAAAGCGTTGCCACTCAGCATCGCATAGTCGTAAAGAAAGACGTTTCGGCAAACGTTACGCTTGCGGGCGTAAACATAGCGGCGGATAGTACATATAACAAGCAAACCCCGGCGCCGTTTTTAATAGAGGACGAAAGCAAGGGCGCCGTTGTCGTAACGCTTGAAAAAGGTACCGTAAACGTGCTTAAAGGGCATTGGCAGTCGGCAGGACTTCAAAAGCGCGGCGGAATTGATTCGGGAACGCTGACCATTAAAGGCACGGGCTCGCTCGAAGCGATCGGCGGTCGTCAAGGCGCGGGAATAGGCTCGTACAATATCAGTGAAAACATCGGTGCTTACCATATCTATATAGAAGGCGGCGTGATTACCGCAAGGGGCGGATTGGGCTCTGCCGGCATCGGTTGCGGATTGAACGAAAATAAATGCGGAGATATCCGTATTTACGGCGGCTCGGTGAAGGCTTCCGGCGGTAGTGCGGCGGCGCAAGCCATAGGCTGCGGCGCGCTAAACTCGGCAAGCGGACTGACGCCTGTGGTCTATACTCCGACGAGCGACGGCACGACTCCCGTATTTTGTCAGACCATAGCAAACGAAAGCGGAAAACCCGTGTACATAGACGGCAAGGAATATCCCGCTTCTCACGGCAGCGAAACCAATATCTATCCGTATATGACGCCCGGCAAACACGTCGTAACGGTAAATGATGAGGACATCCTTTACGAAATATCGTCGGACGGCGGAATCGAAAGCAAAACGAATTATACGATTTCGTTTAACGTTAACGGCGGAAAAGTTTATATTCGCACTACTCCGGTCAAAAACAGGAATCTGCCGCTCAACGTGTCCGATAACGAGCGCGACGGCTACGTTCTTATCGGCTGGATTTATAAAGGTCAGTTGGTGGGGAAATATACGACTTATGCGGAAGCGGAACCGGATATCACCGTAACCAACATAACGATTACGGCAGTGTGGTCGCCCACCGCTCAGACGATGCAGAAGCTGGACGACGAGCTGTCCGTATCCAAAAGCGAATTACAGGCGCTTATCGACAAAAAGGCGGACGCCACGACTTTGAATCAGGCGGTCGAAAAGCTCAACTCCGACATAGCAAAGGCTAAGGAAGCCGCCGACGCCGCCGAAGAAGCGGCAAAATTATACGCGGACGAAAAGGACAAGGAACTTAAAAGCGCTCTGGAAGTAACAATTAAGACGGCGAAAGAAGAGGCTATTTCCGCGGCAAATACGGCGGTGGAAAATGCCAAGACCGAGCTTCAAGAGGCAATCGGAAAGAAAGCGGATACCGAAACGGTGAATAACGCAATAGGAACTCTCAATACCGCAATAAGCAATGCGGAAGCCACAGCCAAGGCGTACGCGGACGAAAAGGACAAGGAACTTAAAAGCGCTCTGGAAGCAACAATTAAAACGGCGAAAGAGGCGCTTACCGCCGCAATCGACGACGTT
>CAKQJJ010000067.1 GCA_934247335.1 uncultured Clostridia bacterium
GAACATACGGTTATCTTCTCGCCGTCGTCGGTACAAGTAGCGGTGTCAACCGTCTCCGTATCGTGGCTCGCGCTCGGTTTTTCAAAACCGCAATTTTTGCATTTGAAATGTATTCCCGATTCGACTTCGTAACACATTGCACCAGACAACTGATTTTCACAATCGAAATCAAGGAACAGCGAAATACCGTCGTAGCTGTAAACGCTACGCAATAATTTCTCGCTGTAATATTCGTGAGCGATTTTGGCAATAGTTTGTTCGTTTTCGGAATAATCGCAACCGGCGTTTTCACAACGGTAAAGCAGTTTGCCGTTACTCGTACAAGTCGGAGCAATTCTTATAAGCGCAGTCTTATGTCCGGTAGCTTTAATCGTTTCGGTAGAACTGTCGTCGCAGTAAACGCACTTGCGCCTGATTATTCCGTCCGAAGTACAGGTTGCGTCGCGTGAATCTGTTATTTCAAAAACGTGCGGAGCGATTTCGCTCGTTTTACGATTTTCGGTAGTTCCGCAAGCCGGGCATTTATAAATTTCTTCAAACGGCTTTTCGCACGCAACGCGGATTTTACCGGATAAAACGAAATTATGTTCAAGCGGCGCTTCGGTAGTGTATTCCAAAGAAGAAAAATCGCAGTTTCTGCATGCAGAAAGTTTGTAGCCTCTCGTAAAACAATCGGCAACAACTTCCGTGGTAACCAGATCGTGCGCAAGTTTCGGTTTTATTTCGTAAACCGTTTTATTGCAACGATTGCAAGTCGTAACCGAATAGCCGTCGTGCTCGCAAGTGGCTTCGACAAGCCTTTCGACGACGTAATCGTGAGAAAGCTTGTTCGTCGTTTCAATCTCGGTATAGCCGCACGAACATTTTCTTTCCAGCACGCCTTCGTTTACGCACGTAGCCTCGACAATCGTTTTCTCGACAAATTCATGTTCATGCGTCGTTTGGTTCTTTGCACACGAACAAAGTAAAGTTAAAACGCAGCAAAAACATATCGCAATACAAATCGATACGATACGTCCGTTGACTCTTCTCATTCCATTCTCCTTTGTATAAAAACGAAAATTCTATTTAAAAGCAAAACTGCCCCGCTGATAATTCAACGAAGCAGCCATGTTGCCGTAACTTAAATTTGCTCCTTAATCTTAGCCGCTTTGCCGGACAAATCGCGCAGATAATAAAGCTTAGCTCTACGAACTTTACCGTGTCTGACGAGTTCGATCTTGTCAACGCGCGGAGAATGGAGCTGGAAGGTTCTTTCTATACCGATACCGAACGAAACTCTGCGAACAGTGAAAGTTTCTCTCACGCCGCCGTTTTTCTTCGCGATAACGATGCCTTCAAAAGCCTGAAGTCTTTCTCTCGTTCCTTCGACGACCTTTACGTAAACCTTAACGGTGTCGCCTACCTCGAACTGAGGAACTTCCTGCTTCATGTACTCTTTTTCTATCATTTCAACAATCTTATTCATGACTTACTAACCTCCTGTTTTACATTACGTTCATACAACCGCCTGAGTTTACAATTGCATCGGAACGCACGAGTCACCACTGCATTATACTATAAATCGCAAATAAAATCAAGCAATTAAGCGCCGATTTAACAATTTTTTTCAAAAATCTGCGATTTTTTCTACATGTTCTTGTATTCCGGGCTTAAACGGAACTCTTCTACGAAATCGAGAAACCTGTCTTCCAGTATTGCCGCGCGTATTCTGTCCATAAGTCCTGTGAGATAAGTTATGTTGTGAAGGCTCAGCAGTCTTCCGCCCAGAATTTCGCCCGCATTGTTAAGATGACGCAGGTACGCTTTCGTGTAGTTTTTGCAACAGTAGCAATCGCACTTGTCGTCCAACGGAGTGAAATCTTCTTTGTAAATTCCGTTGCGAACCACTATTCTGCCGTTGTGAGTAAAAGCCGTGCCGTTTCGCGCTATTCGGGTGGGCAAAACACAGTCGAACATATCTATTCCGCGCAAAACTCCCTCGACGAGGCAGTCGGGACTTCCCACGCCCATGAGATAACGGGGATGTTGTTCGGGATACAGCGGCTGCATCTCGTCCATGATTTCGTACATAAGTTCTTTGGGCTCGCCCACGGACAAACCGCCTATCGCAAAGCCGCACTCGGCGTAAGGAATTGTTTCTTTAAGCGATTGCAGGCGCAACTTTTTGTACATATTGCCCTGAACGATGGGGAACAGCATCTGCGTATCGTTTACGTGATACTTTTTACATCTGTCGAGCCAGGAAAGAGTACGTTTCATAGCCGCCGTGGCTTCACGTTCGTCGGCGCCGTATTTGCTGCATTCGTCAAACGCCATCATTATGTCCGAGCCCAGGCTTTCCTGTATTTCCATGGACTTTTCGGGCGTGATAAGGTGTTTGCTTCCGTCAATATGCGAACGGAAAGTAACGCCGTCCGAGGTTATTTTATTGATTTTAGAAAGTGAAAAAACCTGAAATCCGCCGCTGTCGGTCAGAATAGGCTTGTGCCAGTTCATAAATTTATGCAGTCCGCCGGCTTTTTCGACAAGCTTATGTCCGGGGCGCAGATACAAATGATACGTATTGGACAATATTATCTGAGCGCCGGCTTCTTCCACTTCGTACGGAGCAAGCGATTTAACCGTCGCCTGCGTTCCGACCGGCATGAACACCGGCGTTATTATTTTTCCGTGCGGCGTAGTAAGTTCGCCCACGCGCGCGCCGGACTGTTTACATACGTGTAAAACTTTATACTCGAATTTACTCATACCAAAAAGCAAGCGTCTCCGAAACTGAAAAATCTGTATTTTTGCTCTACCGCATACTTGTACATTGCAAGCGTGTTTTCCCTTCCTATAAACGCCGACACCAGCATTACGAGCGTGGATTCGGGCAAATGGAAGTTTGTAATAAGAGCGTCAACCATTTTATATTGATAAGGCGGATAAATGAATATTTCGGTAAATCCGCTTTTTTCCTGCAATTTTCCGTCAAAAGTGGCACTTTCGAGTACTCTGACAGACGTAGTACCTACGGCAATTATGCGGCGACCTTCGGATTTCGCCTTGTTTACGGCGTCGGCGGCTTCCTTGGTTACGCAATAGTATTCGCTGTGCATTTTGTGGTCGGTAATCTCGTCTGTTTTCACCGGACGGAAAGTCCCCAGCCCCACGTGAAGCAGAACTTTTACTATTTCCACGCCCTTAGCCTTTATTTTTTCAAGCAATTCCTCGGTAAAATGAAGCCCTGCGGTGGGCGCGGCGGACGAGCCCGATTCTCGTGCGTACACGGTTTGATACTGTTCGTCGTCCTCGAGTTTTTCGTGTATATAATGCGGAAGCGGCATTTCGCCTATTTCACGCAGAATATCCTCAAAAACTCCGTCGAAATGAAATCTCACGTGGCGAATTCCGTCTTCTCCGCACGAAAGAATCTCTGCGTAAAGTTTATCCGAAAAGCGGATGATGTTTCCCGGCAAAGCTTTTCTTGCCGGCTTTGCAAGCACTTCCCAATCGGTGAGATCTATGCGTTTATGCAGCAAAAATTCGATTTTGCCGCCGGTTGCGTCTCTGTGTCCGTAAATTCTTGCCGGAATAACTTTCGTATCGTTTATAACCAGCACGTCGCCGGGCTTTAAGTAATCGATTATATCGTAAAAATGTTTGTCTTCGATTTTACCGCTGTCCTTGTGATACACAAGCAGTCTTGCGCTGTCGCGGGGTTCTGCCGGATGCTGAGCGATAAGCTCTTCGGGCAAATCGTAATAAAAATCACTTTTTTTCATTATTATCTCCGGGATATTCCAATCCCATATGCAAATATGCGTCTTTCATGCAAACTCTGCCCCTCGGCGTTCTTGCAATAAAGCCGAGTTGCAGCAAAAACGGTTCAACTACATCTTCTATCGTCGTGGAATTTTCGTTGATTGCCGCGGCAATCGTGTCCAGACCCACGGGACCGCCGCCGAATTTGCACATAACGGCTTCGAGATATTTTTTGTCCACGACGTCCAGACCGAGCTCGTCGATTTCAAGCAGTTTCATTGCTTTTCTCGTAAGATCGACGGTTATTTTTCCGTCGTTGTAGATTTCAGCAAAGTCGCGAACGCGTTTAAGCAGTCTGTTTGCGATACGCGGAGTACCTCTCGAACGACTTGCAAGTTCAACCGCCGCGTCGTCGTCGATTTCGATATCGAGAATTTTCGCCGAACGCTTGATAATGACGGCAAGTTCCTGCGCGTTATACATTTCAAGGCGGCAAATAACGCCGAATCTGTCGCGGAACGGACCTGTAAGGTTTCCTATTCTCGTAGTCGCACCGATAAGCGTGAATTTCGGGAGATTTATACGCATGGCTCTTGCGCCGGGTCCTTTCCCGATGACGATATCGAATGCGAAATCTTCCATTGCCGAATACAGCTTTTCTTCCACGCTCCGATTCAGCGCGTGTATTTCATCGACGAACAAAACGTCTTTTTCTTCGAGATTGGTAAGTATTGCGGCAAGGTCGCCGGCGCGTTCCAACGCGGGTCCGCTGGTCATTTTCAGCTGAACGCCCAATTCGTTGGCTATTATGTGCGAAAGCGTGGTTTTACCCAAGCCGGGCGGACCGTACAAAAGCACGTGGTCGAGCGCGTCGCCTCGTTTTTTGCACGATTCGATAAAAACTTTCAGATTTGATTTTACTTTTTCCTGACCGACGTAGTCGTCGATACATTTCGGACGAAGAGAAACTTCTATTTCTTCGTCGCCGACGTTCATCGAACTTGAAATAAATCTTTCCGCGTCTTCCATTTACACCTCCGTCAGCCGTTTTTAAGCGCTTTGAACACGACTTCCTCGGGCGACAAACCCGATTTGTCCACTTTTGCCACCTTCGTTTCCGCTTCTTTTCTCGTAAAACCAAGCGTCATAAGAGCCATAACCGCTTCGTTGGCGTCGTCGTCAAAACTTTCGGCAATCTCGCCGGGCTTTTCCGACGAAAACTCTTTGCCGATTTTGTCTTTAAGTTCCAGCACTATTCTCTCTGCGGTTTTCTTGCCCACGCCTTTAATTTTATTCAAAGCTTTGGTGTCGGCGGAAACGATATTCCCGGCAAGTTTATCCACGGATATGCCGCTTAAAATGGCAACGGCAACTTTCGGACCTATTCCGGAAATGGAGATAAGCTTTTCAAACATAGCGCGCTCTTCTTCTCCGTAAAAGCCGAACAGTGAAATTCCGTCCTCTCTTACTGAAAGATAGGTGTAAACTTTAACCGTTTCCGAATTTTCAAAAGCGCGGATACACTCGTCGCTGACGCAGATCGAATAGCCTATGCCGTTGTTTTCGACAACCATAGTGCCTGCCGACGCTTTAATTTTTTTGCCGGTAATATAATCGAACATTTTTTCTCCTAAACAATTCTTTTGTTAAATCCGCACGTATTGGCGTGGCAGACCGCTGCGGCAAGCGCGTCCGCGGCGTCGTCCGGGCGCGGGATGCTTTTCAGCTTCAATAACGCCTGAACCATATACTGAACCTGGTGCTTATCCGCTCTTCCGTTGCCGGTAAGCGCCTGTTTTATCATGAGCGGAGTATACTCGTACAATCTTCCGCAGCTTTGAATGGCGCTGAGAAGAATAACGCCTCTCGCTTCGGCAACTTTAATACCGGTTGTTATGTTTGTGTTAAAAAACAATTCCTCGATTGCTATCTCGTCCGGCTTATATTTTTCGATAATGCTGTTCATAGCCTCGAAAATCATGGAAAGTCTGACTGCGATATTCTCGTTCGGAGGCGTGGTAATAACGCCGTAGTCGACGGGAGTAAGCTTGCTGCCGTTCTTTTCCACTACGCCGAAACCGATAGTGGCATATCCCGGATCTATTCCGAGAATAATCATTTTTTGCCTTCCTTAGCAGCTTTGAAATCAAGCAGATTGACAAAAAGCGGAACGTTTCGCGTAGACGCGCTTATTTTCATGCGCAGGTTTTTATCGGGATAACAAATAGCAAGATCCGAACCGCCTATTTCAATCGTTTCGGGATCGATCATATTTTCTACGCCCATCTTTTTCAGCGCTTTTCTGTTGTAGGTCGGAAGCGTTTCCGCGCCGAACTGCTTGGCAATTTCGTTTATCTCTTTTTCGCCGCGAGGCGTATAGGGTTTACTCGTTACGTCCGCAAATTCAAACTCGAGATCTTCGTCGGCAAACGTTTTACGCTTCTGATCGGACTCTTTTTCAAATTCGCCTTTGGGGAAGCGTACGTCGTTCTTTTTACGATGATTTTCCTTGATAAATTCCTCGACTGTGAGAAGCTCGGGGAGATTTTCCTCTTTAAGCTGAGAAACCTTAACGAGATACTGTTTCAGTTCGGTTACGTAAAGCGAAATCGATTTATTGTCTTCTTTCAGCAAATGCGACGGATTTCTCTGGTTGTATTCGGTTGCGAATTTATGCAGAATACCGACGTTTCTGAAACTGAGAAAGCCCTGTTCGGTGAATATGAAATTATCGAGCAGTATTATATCGAGACCGGCCAGTGCGTTGAACAAATTCCATATCAGCATGAAATCGTTTTCGGACGGCATCGGCGAACCCGACGGATGATTGTGTCCGAGCATGACGTAGCGCGCACCGCACTTTATCGCGGTTGCGGCAACGCTTCTGACGTTAAGCGACACGGACGACGGGCTTAAATCATTGAGAACGACCGTTTTGATAATATTGTATCTCGTACCCATGTACAAAACGCAAAGGCATTCGGTGTTTCTCGACATAAAGAACGTGTGGAAAAAGTCTGCGGCGTCGCCGTAATTAAGCACTTTTTTCATATTGTTCTCGCCGGACGAGCGAAGCGCTTTTCTGACTATCGGAATAATGCTACCCAGAAGATACGCCGCGCTTACGGTCATACCTTTTACCGACGCGAGATCGTCGACAGTGGCGTTGAAAACTCCGTATAAAGAACCGCTTTGCGCAATCAGGGCGTGAGCAATATCGTTGGTATCTTTTCTCGGGATCACGGTGTTGAGAATAAATTCGAGCATTTCGTGTTCCTGAAATG
>CAKQJJ010000068.1 GCA_934247335.1 uncultured Clostridia bacterium
GCTCAACCTTGCCGCGGAAGACGGATTCGACCGCCTTATTTTCCCGTCGATAGAAAGAGAAGTGAGAAACGACCTCACCGATAAAGCCGACGAACAGGCGATAAAAATGTTCGAGGTAAATCTTCGTCCGCTGCTCATGCAGGCGCCGCTCAAAGGCAAAACCATACTCGGACTGGACCCTGCGTACAGAACGGGTTGCAAAATCGCCGTTATCGACGCAAGCGGCAACGTTTTAGACCACACGGTGGTTTATCCCACTCCGCCGCAGAACAAAACCGAAGAGGCAAAGCGCATTTTAACCGCGCTCATTCTCAAATATAACGTGGACGTCATTTCTATCGGAAACGGCACGGCAAGCAAGGAGTCGGAAATATTCGTTGCCGACCTTATAAAGGATTGCCCCCGCAAAGTGTCGTACGCCGTCGTAAACGAGGCGGGCGCGTCGGTGTACTCGGCAAGTAAGCTGGGAACCGAAGAATTCCCGCAGTTCGACGTAACCGTCCGAAGCGCCGTGTCCATCGCGAGAAGATTGCAGGACCCCTTGGCGGAGCTCATAAAAATAGACGTTAAATCCATAGGCGTGGGGCAGTATCAGCATGATATGCCGCAAAAACGCCTTACCGAAGTGCTCGAAGGCGTGGTGGAAGACTGCGTAAACAGCGTGGGCGTGGACCTCGGTACCGCGTCGTACAGCCTGTTGTCGTACGTAGCCGGACTTAACACCACAATCGCAAAAAATATCGTCGAATATCGCAAGGAAAAGCCGTTTACTTCGCGCGCCGAACTGCTTAAAGTAAGCAAGCTCGGACCCAAAGCGTACGAGCAGTGCGCCGGATTTTTGCGCCTTACCGGCAGCAGCGAAGTGCTGGACGGAACCGGCGTTCACCCCGAAAGTTACGAGGCTACCAAAAAACTTCTCGCCAAGTACGGCTACACCGAAGAGGACGTGAAAAACAACAATCTCGGCGACCTTAAAAACAAAGTCGCTCGCGACGGAGCGGCTGCGGTTGCCGCCGAAATAGGCGTGGGCGAAATGACGCTTAACGATATCGTGGACGAAATATTAAAGCCCGGAAGAGATATCCGCGACAGCCTTACTCCGCCCGTTCTCCGCGCGGACCTCATGGATATAAAAGACCTTAAAGAGGGCATGGAACTGACCGGCGTAGTAAGAAACGTAATAGATTTCGGCGCGTTTATCGATATAGGCGTGCATCACGACGGATTGTGTCATATTTCCGAGATAAGCGACCGCTACATCAAGCACCCGTCCGAAGCGCTCAAAGTGGGCGAAACGGTAAAGGTAAAAGTCATCGGTGTGGACCTTGCAAAAAACAGAATCAACCTGTCGATAAAGGGCGCAAGCGGCTACGTTTCGCAAAAGACCGAAGCGGACAGACCCAAACGCGAAAAGCGCGATTTTGCCGACAAAAAGCCCTCGGACAAACAAAATAAGGGCAATTTCAAAGGCGGCGAACGCAGAAATAACAACGGCAGAAATTCGGGCGATCTCGAATCTATGCTAAAAGCGCTGCAAAACAAATTCAACAGAAAGTAATACTTCTTCTTGTAAACGCGCCAATCCCGAAAAAGCAAAAAACTCAGAAGTTTGAGAGAATATAAAAGCAAAATTTAAAAATTTCTCGCAAAAAAGGAGAAAGATCATGAAAATTATTTACAAAGACGGAACTGTAGCCGAGTGCCCCGAAGAACTCGAACTCGAAGTCATTCGCCACACGGCGGCTCACGTACTCGCTCAGGCTGTTAAACGCCTCTATCCCGAAGCGGATTTCGGATACGGACCCGCTACCGAAAAGGGATTTTACTACGACGTCGATCTCGGCGACACCAAGCTGACCGACGAGGATCTGGGTAAAATCGAAGCCGAAATGAGAAAGATAGTAAAAGAAAATCTTCCCATAAAGCCCTTCATTCTGCCCCGCGCCGAAGCGATAAAGCTTATGCAGGACAGAAAGGAAAAGTATAAGGTGGAGCATATCGGCGACCTTCCCGAAGACGCCGTAATCAGCTTCTATCAGCAGGGCGAGTATATCGATATGTGCGTGGGCCCGCACCTTTGCTATACAAAGGCACTCAAAGCGTTCAAAATCACGCAGCAGTCGGGCGCTTACTGGAAAAACGACAAAAACAACAAAATGCTCACCCGTATCGGCGGCATAGCTTTCCGCACGCAAGAAGAGCTGGACGAGCATCTCAAATTGCTCGAAGAAGCGGAAAAGCGCGATCACAGAAAGATAGGCAAGGAAATGGAACTGTTCATGCTTTGCGACGAAGGTCCCGGATTCCCCTTCTTCCTGCCCAAGGGTATGGCGCTTAAAAACGCGCTCATCGATTACTGGCGCGAAATTCACACCCGCGAAAACTACGTCGAAGTGTCCACTCCGCTCATCATGAACAGACATTTGTGGGAAACCAGCGGTCACTGGGATCATTATAAAGACAATATGTATTCCACGATTATCGACGACGAAGTGTACTGCATAAAGCCCATGAACTGCCCCGGCGGAGTCATGGTATACCGCAGCAAACCGCACAGCTATCGCGAACTCCCGCTGAGAGTGGGCGAACTGGGCATCGTTCATCGTCACGAGCTTAAAGGCGCGCTGCACGGCTTGTTCCGCGTGCGTTGCTTCACTCAGGACGACGCTCACATATTCATGAGAAGAGAACAGATCACCGACGAAATCGTGGGAGTCGTTCATCTCATCAACGAAGTGTACAGCAAATTCGGCTTTGAGTATTTCGTCGAACTGTCCACCCGTCCCGAAAACAGCATGGGTAGCGACGAAGATTGGGAAGCGGCAACCAACGGTCTTAAAACCGCGCTCGAAAAACTCAATCTGCCCTATATTATAAACGAGGGCGACGGCGCGTTCTACGGTCCGAAGATCGACTTCCACCTGCGCGATTCTCTTGGTAGAACCTGGCAGTGCGGAACCATTCAGCTCGACTTCCAGATGCCGCTCAACTTCAACCTCGAATATATCGACGAAAAGGGAGAGCGTCAGCGTCCCATCATGATTCACCGCGTATGCTTCGGCTCCATAGAGCGTTTCATCGGCATACTTACCGAACATTTTGCCGGCAAATTCCCCACCTGGCTTGCGCCAACTCAGGTTAAAGTGCTTACTCTTCCCGGAACGGACGACAGCTTTGCCAAGGAAGTTTACGAAAAACTGCGCGAAAACAGAATCCGCGTCGAGCTTGACGACCGTAACGAGAAAATCGGTTACAAGGTTCGCGAAGCTCGTCAGGTAGACCGCGTTCCCTATATGCTGATCATCGGCAAGAACGAAATCGAAAACCTCGTCGTTTCCGTGCGCTCGCGCGAAACCGATCAGACCGAAACCATGACTTTCGACGAGTTCCTCGCAAAAATCACCGATCAGATCAAAAACAGAATTTAATTTATAAAAGACGAAAGGCGACGGCATAAAAGCTGCCGCTTTTTATTTTTAAATTCCGGGAATAAATAATTATTTTGCAATAAAGTATGCCTATAAATAAATGTTTCGATTTCGCTTGCCTAAATAAAGTCGCGAGTGTATAATTTAGGAAAAGAAAAACCGTTAAAACGAAATAGAAGAGGAAAATTATGACCAACGTCGAAGAGGCAATCGCCTCTCTTACCCAAAAGCCGCTTAAAGCCACCAGCTTTCAACGCATAAAACTGCTCGGCGATATAAAAAACGAGTGCGCGGGACTTCCGCAGCCGCTCGCTTTCGCAAAGGCGATGACCTATCTTCTCGAAAACGTCGACACTCCCGTTTGCGATAACGACGTCATTGCCGGGCGCTACGTAGATAAGGTTCTGACGAAAGAGGAAGAAGAATATTTCCGGGCGTTCGTTGCCGACAAAGAAAATCTGTATCACACTACGATTTTTGAAACCGGGCATTGCACTCTCGACCGGGAAGACCTAATTAAAAGCGGGCTAACCGGGCTTAAAGCGCGCGCCGGGCAAAGCCTTGAAAAACATAAAGGCGATAAAGACAAGGAAATTTTTCTTGAAGGCGCAATAGGCTTTTACGACGCCGTAATTTCATTTATAAAACGCTATGCCGTCGCCGCCGAAAAAGCGGGTAAAAACGAAATCGCCGCCGCGCTCGAAGCAATAGCAACGCGCGCTCCTCAAAGCTTTTTCGAGGGAGTGCAGCTGTGGTGGATGGTCGCGTTTATCGATTGCGCGTACGTCACGGCAAACCCCACGTTGTCGCTCGGCAGACCGGACGCGTTCCTTTATTCTTTATATAAGAAAGACAAGGCGCGCGGAATTACCGACGAACGCATAGAAGAAATAATAACCGACTACTACTGCAAGCATAATCTCATCATGGGCAGAGGCGAGCATCAGCTGGGCGACGAAAGCAATACGACGGGCTGGGATCGCATTCTCAATTTCGACGCGCCGCAGTATCTGCATCTTGCCGGCACGGATAAGGACGGTTTGCCCGCCGTAAACGAGCTGACTTTGTTGTTTGCGAACTGCATTCACCCGGGATTTAAAAATCCGGTTGTTGTCGTGCGCTATTACGAGGGTATGGCGGACGAACACCCAAAGCTTTGGCGCGTTCTCATGCAAAAGGCTATGGAAAGCTGTTCCGTGATGTTTTACAACGACAACGACGTGATTTCGGCTTTTCAAAAAGTAGGAGTGCCGCTTGCCGACGCGCGCGAATACGAGCATTTCGGCTGCAACTGGGCGGGATTGGGTAAAAATTCGTGCTGGATGTTGTCGGCTCCGCGTTCGCCGCAGTTTTCTCCCGACGCAAGCCCCGAGGAAAAGAAAGAACTCAAAGAGGGCTATCTCCGCACTCACCGGCTAAACGGCTGGACGCAGGACTTTATGGAAGTCGCCCGCGAACTCAACGCGAAAAGCACGCCGCCAAAAAGCATAGACGAGTTTTATTCGGCGTTTAACGAGAGAGTGAAAGATTTCGTTTCGTTCAAGCTCGAAAATCTTAGAAAGGAACTGCTCGTGCGCAATCGTCATCCGTCCGCAATTCTGACCGCGGGCGACTGTTTCCGCGTTCCGCCGATAGAAACGGCAACCGCAAACAACGCAAGCGCGGCAAAGTGGCATTTCCAGATCCAGACGCTTATTTGTTTCGCTTCGCTCGTCGATCTGTTCACCGTTGTCGATCGGCTGGTGTTTCGCGATAAAAAATACACGCTGTCGCAGCTGTTTGACGCGGTTGACGTAAATTTCGACGGCTATCCGCAAATTTTAGCTGCGTGCCGCAAAGTCAAAAAATTCGGAAGCGACGACGAGCTGAGCAACTATCACGCCGCGCGCGTGCTGGGTGATTATCTCGATATCGTGCAGAAGTCGAGCGTGCCGTACGCCGAAAAGTACGGCATAGTGCTTATGCCGTCCATTCAGAGCGATACGCACAACGTTCGGATGGGAGCGGCTTCTGGTGCCACGTTCGACGGAAGACTTGCCGGCGAGCCGTTTTCGCAAAATTCGCGCCCGTCGTTCGGCTCGTGCGTAAACGGAATTACCGGAATGCTCTCGTCGCTTATGAAACTGCCCATGCGTGGGCTTGCTTCCGGCTCGCTCAACGTGGATATTCAGCCCAAAGATTTTCACGGCGAAGAAGGCGCGGCTATGCTCGGCTCGATGATAAAAACCTATCTCGACGGCGGCGGACTGCACGTTCAGGTAAGCTGTCAGAACGTCGAAGATTTCATCGACGCGCAAATTCACCCCGAAAAACACCGCGATCTAATGGTGCGGGTCACCGGTTACAGCGGAATATTCGTGGATTTTTCCAAACAAGTACAGGATTACGTAATAGAGAGGATGAAACAATGAAGAAAATAGAATTAAATGGACTTAACGTAAGCGAAGTGTGTCTCGGCGCCATGAATTTCGGCTCGTCCACGAGCGAGGAAAATTCTTTTGCCGTTCTGGACGCCTTCGTGGAACGCGGCGGAAATTTCATCGATACTTCCAACAACTACGCTCACTGGCTGGGCACCGGCGACGAAAGCGAAACCACGCTCGGCAAATGGCTCCGTAGTCGAGGCGGCAGAGATAAACTGGTTATCGCAACCAAAGTGGGCTTCGATCGCCACGGCGAAGGGCAGGGCCTTAAAAAAGAACAGATAGAATACTGGATAGATCAAAGCCTCAAAAAACTGCAAACCGATTACGTCGATTTGTATTACGCTCACACCGACGACCCGACGACGCCGCTCGACGAAACCATGGAAGCGTTCTATTCGCTCGTCAAAAAAGGCAAAGTACGCGTTCTCGGCGCCAGCAATTACGACGTGTGGCGCTTTATAGACGCAAACGCGGTGGCGGAAAAGAAAAATCTCACGCCGTTTACCGTTATGCAACAGCGTTTTACTTATCTTTACGAACAAACCGACGTCGCTCCGAAGTATAAATTCAACGAAGTCACCTCGCGCGAGCGCATGCGCTTTCTTGCCGATCGCAAAATTCCGCTCGTCGCATATTCCTGTCTTGCAAAGGGCGGCTATTCGTCGCCTGCCCGTATGCCGGAAAATATGATTACCGGCAAAAGAATGCAAACTCTTACCGATATGGCGCGCGAAAAGGGAGTAGATCCGTCTGCGCTCGTGGTTGCCTGGCTGGTAAATCTGTGCCGCATGCCCGACTGCACCCGAGTGATTCCGCTGTTCTCGTCGTCGAGCGTCGGTCATTTCGTCGAAAACCTGTCCGGCTGCGACGTGAATTTAACCGACGAAGAAATGAAAATTCTGACCAACGCGTAATTTTTTCCGCGTCGCGTTAAAATTTCATAACTTCTGAATTTAATAAAAACCCCTGAAAAAAGCCCCAAAACACTCGATTTCGGGGTATTTTTGGAGGTAAAGGAAAAAACCTGAAAAAAATTTTAAAAAAGGGTGTAAAAACGCTTGACAAGGGAGTGGAAAATATGGTATTATAAACGGGCTGTCACGAAATGACGGCAACCGTATTGGTCAAGTATATTAAGAGATATACCGCTG
>CAKQJJ010000069.1 GCA_934247335.1 uncultured Clostridia bacterium
TCGCAGCCGACGACAACGCGTTTTCGGCTATTTCGGATAAAATTTTATCGAAATCGAGTAATTTAATTGTGCGGTTTTTTATCGTCATTTAATTTGAATCATTCCAGTTTTTTGTTGTAAAAAGCAAGCGTTCCGCCGGGCAATTTTTTGTTTTCCCGCACGCTTTCAAGAATATTATAGCACGATTGTTCGTCAAATCCAATTAAATCGACCACTTTTCTTTGCGTTTTTACGTCCGCGCCGATCAGATTTATCGGATTATCGTTAAGCATTTGACAGTAGCAGTATTCGGCTCTGTACGAATATAACGTAAAAGTATTCCCGTATTGGTCTTTAAGTGTGCCCGTAGGCGGCGTTTTACATCCCATGCATTTTCCGCCGTTGCCGGATTTGAACGGGCAATGACAAAAAGTCATGAGCGGAAATTTTCCGTAACAATAAACGAAATTTTCCGGATTTGAGTTTCGTCCCTCTACCGACGTTATTTTTGCGCATTTAATCTCGTCGGTAATGAAATTCATCATCGGACCAAACAAAACTTTTTTGTTTTTGCACAGCGTAATTCCGTAAATATTGTTTACAATGACATTTTCGACAATATTGAACGACAGAACTCTTTTGATAAAATCGGCGTCGCGCCCTCTCATGACATTCGGCAAAACGAGCAGAAACGGTTTTTTCAGCGATTGTAAATCCGTCAAAACGTCTTTTGTCCAATCTCTCGGCGAATATGCCGCGAAATCGTAAAATTCCGCCGTTTTGTTTGCCGTATTAACGTCGTCAAAACGCGCAATAACACACTTTTCCGGCGAAGTAAAATAAGTCAATTGGGAAAAAACGTTCTCGTATTGCCGGTCGTTTTTCTCGGGAATTGCGGACTCGACGATCTTCGTTTTCAATTGTTCGCAACACATGCGTCTTATTTGGTTCAGTTGCGATTTCGGCATGAAAACGGCTTGATTTATTTCTATTTTCGTGCCGCGTAGCTTAAATCCGACGTCTTCCGTTTTGGTAAAAGCCGAAACGATATCCTCTTCGGAAAGCGGACTGCTTTGCGCGTCTGCAAGGTTATCCGCCGCCATTTCAACGCGCCGAGCACCGCTTGAAAGAACAAATTCCGCGCGATTGTTTTCGATTTTTACGTTCAGGTCGAACGGAACGAACCTTTTTTTGCTTAGGACTTCGTCACACAGCTTTTTATCCGTGGTAAGACACACGCGATCGCCGGGCAGCACTTTGCCAGTAAATCCGGTTTTTACTCCGTCGGACACGATGCCGGCGCTTCCGCTTTCGATATTATCGCGCATAAATTTAACGCCGTCGCCCTTACGCACATTGCAACTAAGCGTTGCTGTTTTGCCGTTTATGCTTTTAACCGTGCCGACAACTTGCCCTATATGATTTTGCGAATACGGATACATTACGTCTTCGCGATCGTTGCCGATATATACTTCTGTGTAATTTCCGCGATTGAACATGCGTTTAAGGCGAGAAATATCGTATTTTTCTCCGGCAAGAATTTTTTTATAGCAGTTTACGGCTTCTCCGACGTATTCGGGACGGCGCATTCTGCCTTCTATTTTAAAAGAACAAACGCCGGCGCGAACGAGTTCGTTCACTTTGTTTTGCATGCAAACGTCTTTTGGTGACAGCCAATACGCTTTCTTTCCGTTGTAGAAATATTGTTTGCGACACAATTGCATACATTTGCCTCTGTTGCCGCTGAAACCCGAAACAAGCGAAGAAAAATAGCAATTACCCGAAAAGGACACACATAAAGCGCCCTGCACGAACACTTCGATTTCAAGCGAAGTATTTTGGCGGATTTTTTCGATATCGCCGAGAAGCGCTTCTCTCGACAAAATAATTCTTGTAAAACCGAGTTTTTCGGCTGCAAGCGCGCCTTCGAGATTGTGTACCGCAGCTTGCGTACTTAAATGCAGTACTATGTCAGGCATAGTACTCTTAATGCGCGAAATTAGCGAAAAATCTTGTAAAATGAAAGCGTTTACGCCAATATCACGACACTCTTTCATGCAGGCAATTACTTCGTCGTACTCGCTTTGTTTGTAAATCGTATTAAAAGTTACATACACTTTAACGCCGTAAAAGCGGCAAAATTCCACGGCTTTTTTTAGTTCTTCCGTGGTAAAATTGCCGGCTTTTGCCCTTGCGTTAAACTTGGTAAGTCCGAGATATACGGCGTCGGCGCCGTTCATCACGGCACATTTAAGCGATTCAAAGTTGCCCGCAGGCGCGAGCACCTCCGTTTTTTTATCTGAGAGTTGCATGCAGTTTGCTTTCAAGTCCGGAAATTACGTTTTTCATAACTTCCTGAATTTCGCCGTCAACAAGCGTGTGATCGTCGTTACGCAGCCACAAAGTAAACGCAACGCTCTTCTTTCCTGTGATAATCTGATTGCCTCTGTAAACGTCGAACAAGCGAACTTTATCGCAAAGATCTCCGGCGCATTCATAAATGCAGTCGATTATCTTTCCGACAGGCACTTCGTCGTTGACGATTACCGCAATATCGCGCTCGACTATCGGGAATTTGGGCAGCGGACGGAAACGATTGATTTTACGCTCCGATCCGATGAGATCCTGAACGTCGATTTCTGCGATAAACACGTGTTCGGGAATGTCGAATTCTTTTGCGGTTTCGGGATGAATTTTGCCGAGATATCCTATTTTTTTGTCGCCTACGAAAACGTCTGCGCTGATGCCGGGATGCAGATAAGAAATATCGCTGCGTTCAAAAGTAGCGTTATCGGCGCCGAGCTTGTGCAACATTCCCTTAATTACCGCTTTCATCGAATAAAAATCTTCTTTTTCGCCGGTGAAACATGCGCAAAGCGTATATCGCTCGTCCGGAAGCGAAATAAGCGGCAAGCTTTCGGGAATATACGTTCTCGCGATTTCAAACAGGCGATAATCGTCGCTTTTGAAGCTGTAATTGCGGGCGATCGATTCCAGCATGCTGCCGGCAAGCTGAGTGCGCATAACCGAATAATCTTCGCTTAGCGGGTTGATTATTCTGATGTATTTTCTGCGCGGATCGTCCTGTTTTATGCCGAGTTTATCGTATTGCTTTTCGCTTACGAACGAGAAAGTAGCGGCTTCCATCGCCCCGCACGATACCATATAATCTTTGATGAGATCGACCGACTTTTGCTCTTTTGTCTTGCCTCCGATTGTGGGATGCGCTTTTTCGATGAAGGTCGATTTCAGATTGTCGTAACCGTAATAGCGAATAATTTCTTCGGTAATATCGGTGTAATTGTCGATATCGTCGCGGAACAGCGGTATCACGCAGGTGAGTTCGTCGCCTTTTACGGTCGATTTAATGCCGAGATTGCCGAGAATTTGCAGGATTTTTTCGGTGGGCACTTCTATTCCGAGTAAATCGTTTATTTTGGTCGTAGTTGTGGCCAGGATGCGTTCGGCAGGAACTTTGCCGCCGGCTTCGATATGTTCTTCGGTTACTTTGCCGGCACCAAGCGTTTCAAACAAATTGAGCGCTCTCGCTCTTCCGAAGCTGAGGTTGAACCAATCCACGCCTTTTTCGTATCTTGCGGAAGAATCGGAACGAAGTCCGAGTTTTCTCGAAGTGGAACGAACGTTTCCTCTTGCGAATTTGGCTGCTTCGAGGAAAACGGCTTTCGTATTGTCGTTTATTCCGCTGTATTCGCCGCCCATAACGCCGGCAATAGCCAACGGTTTTTCAACGTCCGCAATTACCATCATATCGGGCGTAAGCTTATAAGTTACGTCGTTAAGAGCTTTGATTTCTTCGCCCGCTTTTGCACTGCGGATAATCACTTTTTCTTTAACGCAATTCAGGTCGAACGCATGCAAAGGTTGTCCCACTTCCATCAGAACGTAGTTTGTGATATCGACGAGGTTGTTGATGGGACGCAATCCGACGTAACGCAGGCGGTTGCGCATCCAGTCGGGCGACGGCTCGATTTTAACGTCGTCGATTACGGTGCCGGTGTAAGCGCTGCAATTTTCGTTCTGAATTTCTGCGGAAAAGCACTTGATATTCGTCTTTACCGGATGATATTCGATGGACGGATATTTGATTTCTTTTCCGAGAACGGCTGCAACTTCGCGCGAAATACCGATAATGGATTGACAATCGGGTCGATTTGCCGTTATCGAAACGTCAAGAACGTATTCGTCGAGGCGCAAAATCTTTTTAATATCAACGCCGAGCGGGGTGTTTTCGGGCAGAATGAGTATTCCGTTGACTTCGGCGCCCTGTATAACGCTGTCGTCTATACAGAGTTCGCTTCCGGAACAGAACATTCCGTAGCTGGTTACGCCTCTCAAATCTCCGGTAGTAATGTGTTTACCCGTGGGCAGGTCGGAATTGTCGCGCGCGACGGGAACTATTGCTCCTTCAAAGACGTTGGTTGCGGCGGTAACGATAACCGACTGTTCAAAGCCGAAATCGACGTGGCAAATCTGCAATTTGTCGGCGTTGGGATGTTTTTCTATTTTAGTGATTTTTGCGGTTAAAACGTTTTCGATGTTTTTTCCGAGATAAATAATTTCTTCTACTTCAAAACCGACGTTGAGAAGTTTGTCGGCGAGTTGCTGCGGGGTGATGTCTCCGATATCGACATATTCTTTAAGCCAGGAAAGCGGTAATTTCATTGTGTCGACCTCCTTTAATTAAACTGTTTGAGGAATCTTACGTCGTTTTCAAATTCAAGACGCATGTCGTTGATTCCGTAAATAATCGTGGTTATTCTGTCAAGACCTATTCCGAACGCAAATCCGGTGTACTTGTCGGGATCCACGTCGCAATTTTTAAGCACGTTGCGATTGACCATACCGGCGCCGAGTATTTCTATCCATCCGGTGCCTTTGCACACTCTGCAACCTTTGCCGTGGCAATACGGACAGGAAGCGTCCACTTCCACGCTCGGTTCGGTGAACGGGAAATACGACGGACGGAAACGAGTTTTCGTGTTGCTGCCGAAGAAGTATTTAGCAAATTCGTCCAGCATGCCTTTGAGATCGCACATGGTGATATGCTCGTCCACGACGAGACCTTCTATCTGATGGAACACGGGCGAATGCGTTGCGTCTATATCGTCCGAGCGATACACTCTGCCCACGGTGATCATTTTGATGGGCGGCTTGTTGTTTTCCATGGTGCGGACCTGACCTGCGGAGGTCTGGCTTCTCAGCAGTATTCTGTCCGTAATATAGAAAGTGTCCTGCATATCTCTCGCCGGATGATCGGCAGGCGTGTTGAGGGCTTCAAAATTGTAGTAATCGGTTTCGATTTCCGGTCCGTCGATTTCGATGAATCCCATGGAAATAAAGAAATCTTCCACCTTTCTTCTTATCTGGGAAAGCGGATGCAGATTGCCGGTTTCAATTTCTTTGTCGATAGAAATATCGATCTTTTCGGCGTTCAGACGCATTTCGAGCTCTTTTTTATAAAGCGCTTCGAGTTTTTCGCCGAGAAATTTTTCGATTCTGACGCGTGCGTCGTTTACCATTTTACCGAAAGCCGGGCGATCCTCTGCAGGAACGTCGCGCATGCTTTTCATAAGCTCGGTCAATTTGCCGCTTTTGCCCAAAAGGGTAACGCGCAAATCGTTCAAAGCTTTTCTGTCGTCGGAAACGGAAATTTTTTCTTCCGCCTCGTTTACGATTGTGTTGATTTTTTTGTCTTCCATAAGTCCTCCGAAAATAAAAAATCCCGACGTAAAAAATACGTCAGGACGAAAAAGCCGTGGTACCACCTGATTTCATTCGCAAAATATGCGAACCTCGTTTTGTTCCTTTACGCGGAAACGGACGGCGCAACCTACTTATTTCGTTCAATTGCGCGGCTAAACGGTGAATATTTTATTTTGCCGTGCGCTCTTTCAGCCTAAGGAGCGCTCTCTTTTATCTGGCAAATTTCTTGTGCCGCATCACAGCCGTTAAAAATATTATAACACACAAATTAATTTAAATCAACCGTTTTGCAAGCGTTTTAATCGAAAAATCAATACTCAGACATTTAAATCGTACGTTTTAATCCCGAGAACGATATCGGGAACGTCGCCGCTTAAAATACAATCGACAAGAAGCACTTCGCTTTCGACGCACTCGCGTTCGGGATTCCCGGGAATAAGCAGATTCACTTCGGTTTTTATGTTCAGCGAAATTTTGTAATGTATTCTGTTGATGCCTGCGCTTTCGGTAAGCACGTCGTAAGTATAACAAACCGTGTTTACCGGAGTCGTGTCGATTTTAATTTCGGGACCTTTTCCACCGAGAAGTACTATGCCAGACATAGTACCTAAATTAACCGAAATATTGCTGTTATCGGCTGAAATTAGCTTTTTTTGACTATCAGAACAAATTTTCTGAGCTATTTTATTTATTCTTACCGTATCGGCGACGACAGCCGTTTTTTCGTCGGTATTCAGTAAATTGCCGAGATTTTCCGCGTTTTCATACGAGCTTACGACGTCGTAGGCGCAGGCAAAAACCACTTCCCGCACTTTTATTTTCGTTTTTGCGCGGCACTCGGCAAGAATTACCGGAACGACGCACGTATTATAAAAGACGAAAATCAATCCGACGACGGCAAATAACGTTGCGAATAATTTAATTTTCCACTTTCTTTTTCTTTTCACATATATAAATATGCGAAAAAAGCCAAAGTCGTTACACTATTTCGTTTTAGGATAAAAAACCAGCGTTGCTATATAGCTTGCAACCACCGCTACCCCTATTCCGTACGCAGTCTGAATCAGTCCGCCGGCAAAAGCGCCGAACACACCGCCCACTCTTGCCGCTTCTATCGCGCCTTTTGCAAGTGCCGCGCCAAATCCGACAATAGGAACGCTAATACCCGCCTGAGCGTACTTAAAAATAATATCGTACACTCCTATTC
>CAKQJJ010000070.1 GCA_934247335.1 uncultured Clostridia bacterium
TTCTCGAAAGAAGAGCGTTTCAAAAAGTCGGGGGACTTTATGGAAAACCTGAAAAGGGAAACGGAAATGCAAAGGCTTATCGAAGAAGAAATCTTAAACGAAATCGTTTATGTAAAATAAGGAGGCAGAATATGAAAGCGTTAAAAGTTACGGGAAAGGTTATAGGCACTATCGGAAGATACACGCTTGCGGGCGCGCTCATTTTAGGGCATTTTATAATGAGCATTATAGGCGCGTTGATTTGCGCAATCACTTCGCAGGGGTGAGCGTTGATGGAAAGAGTTGCAATTTATGATCGCAGTTGTACCGGTGACGTATCGATAACGGTCGAACGGTTGAAATCTTTTGCGGAACAAAACGGTTTGACCGTAACGGAAATCTACAAAGATGAAAAATATAGCGGACTGAATGAAAATCGTCCCGCTTACCGTAAAATGCTGTCGGATGCAGGACTCGGAAAGTATGATATACTGCTTATAAGGGGCGTTTCGAGAATTTCAAGAAATATTACAACGTTCCTGAAAGCAAAAAAATCTTTGGAAGGAAAAGGTATAAGAATATACGATTGCGAATACGGCGGCTTTCTGAACGCTGTTATAAGTGAGGTAAGACTATGACGAAAACGATGACGCCAAAACAACGGGCAAGACAAAAATACGAGGTTGTTCACAAGGAAGAACGCGAGCAGGCGACGAAACAGTTTAATACAAGACTTCCGAGTGACGAGTATGAGGAAATTGTCGCATTTCTTAAAAAGCACGGGATTCCGAAAGTTGACTTAATCCGCATAGGATACGGTACGCTTTTGGAAAACTACAAAGAGATTAAACAAAAATAACTGATTAGCTGTAAAGGCATAATCACGGATAACGAATCAATGAATAATTGATGGAGCGTAATCGTGGTTATGCCGATACGACAACTTAATATTTTTTACGCTTCATCGCAAGGAGGAAACAACGATAAGCGTAGAAAATAATAAGAAAAGAAGTTACACGGTGAAAATCGACAATACGATTTTTATTGTGGAAACGGAAGAATCGGAAGCGGCGCACGAAACAGCAGAGCAGAAAATCAAGAAATTGATAGAAGCGGGAATAGACGGTTTGGTAGACGAAGAACGCCGCCGATTAAATAATCAAAAGGCTACATTTGAAGGCTGATTTTTCAGAAGGAGTATAAAATGAGAAATCAGTCAGCAATCAACAAAATACCGTTTACAGAAGGTGATGAAACCGCACTGTACACTCGTTTGAGTAGAGATGACGAGTTGACAGGCGAATCGAACAGTATAAAAAATCAAAGAGAATTACTCTTGCAATATGCGAAAAGTAAAGGCTATGCAAACGTTCAGGTTTATGTGGACGACGGGTATTCGGGAACAAACTTTAATCGACCTGATTTTAAGCGGATGATGGAAAGAGTCGAAGCAGGACTTATTAAACGAGTTATCGTCAAGGATATGTCCCGTTTCGGCAGAAACTATCTCGAAGTCGGTTACTATACGGAAGTTATTTTTCCCGAATACGACGTGCAGTTTATCGCAGTCAACGACAACGTGGACAGCGAAGTTCAAACGGATAACGACTTCACGCCGTTCAGAAACATAATGAACGAATGGTATGCGAAAGACATCAGCAAGAAGATGAAGTCGGCAATCAAGGCAAAAGGTAATTCCGGTAAACATACAAATCCGTTACCGCCTTACGGATATATAAAAGATCCGAACGATAAGAACAAGTGGCTTATCGACGAAGAAGCGGCAACGGTTGTAAGAAGAATATTCGGACTTTGTATGCAAGGTTTCGGTCCGTCGCAAATCTCACGGATATTGACGGACGAAGGTGTCGATACGCCGAAAATACACGCTAAGAAAATGGGCAGGAAGGTTACGATAAGAGCGAACGAAATGCCCGAAGCGTGGGCAGACCAAACGGTTGGAGCAATACTCGGTTATTGGGAATATCTTGGGTGGACGGTAAATTTCAAGACGAAGAAAAAATCGTTTAAGTCGAAAAAAGTTATCTTGCTACCTTCCGATGAATGGCAAGTTTTCAAGGATACGCAAGAGCCGATCATCGACGAAGAAACGTTTTGGGCGGTGCAGAAAATCCGAGAAGGAAAACGCCGCCTTGACAGTCTTGGCGAACCGAACGCATTGTCGGGAATGTTGTTTTGCGGAGATTGCGGACATAGGCTATATTTACGCAGACAACGTAATCCGCACCAAAAAGATTATTTTGTGTGTTCGGTTTATCGAAAGAAGCGCAAGTATTTCTGCACGTCACACTTCATAAGACTTGCGGACATTGAGAAAATTCTTTTACGGGATTTGCGTCAAGTAACGGCATTTGCAAGAGAACACGAAAGCGAGTTTTTAGACTTGGCAAAGAAACGTTCTTTAAGAGAAACCGAAAAATTGCGAGCCGAAAACAAAGCGTCGCTCGACAAAGCTGTCAGACGCATTGCCGAAATAGACGGAATTATTCAGAAACTTTACGAAGATAACGTTTCGGGTAAAATAAGCGACGAGCGATTTGCAAAGATGACGGCAACGTATGAAGCGGAACAGAACGGATTACAGCAAACCGCTCAAAGGCTGAAAGATGAAATATCCGCCGTTCGGGAAGAGGGTGAAAGCGTGGATCGGTTTATGAAGTTGGTAAACAAGTATTCCGACATCACGGAACTAAACGCCGAAATCATAAGAACGTTTGTGGAGAAGATAATCGTTTATGAAGCCGAAAAAAATGACGGTGTAAAAACGCAGAAAGTGAAGATAGTCTATAACTGCGTTGGAACAGTAAGCGTTCCGAACATCGACAATGAGCCTGTAAAAACAGACAAAACAAAAATTATAGAAGTGGCGTGACAATGAAAGCCGCGCCACTATCTAAAAAACAAGAAAAATCCCTGTGCCTATTGATTGTGCTTTTTCTTGTTGTGTTTATATTAAAAGTAGTACGATATTTGACGAAATGACTTGCGTTGAAGTTGGGGCTTTTTCCGGGTGCACAAATCTTACAGAAGTCAATTATAAAGGAACGGAAGAACAATGGAATAACATTGCAATCGGAATGTATAACGAAAATCTCACAAACGCAAGAAGAAATTATATTTGATTAAACACTACATTTAAAACGAAAAAGCACGGCAAAAAAACGTCGTGCTTTTTAATATTTTTCGATGCGAATATGTTTTGAATTACAGTGCTTTGATTAGCAAAGTTTCTTTATTACATCTCTTTATCGAGGGTGGCGAGAGATTTAAGGTAGATTTTATAGAGTTTTTCGAGGTGTTCGACGGGAATGCACTCGTTTGCGTCGTGCAGGTGGGTTTCGGTGCCGGGGAAAACCGGTCCGAACGCAACGGCGTTGGGAAGTTCTCTCGCATAAGTGCCGCCGCCCGTCTTCTGAGCGCCCGTGTGGTCGCCGGTTACTGCCGAGTAGCAGCGGAGGAGCGTGCGCACAAGCTTGCTGTTTGCGGGAACGTACAGGTTGGGCGAGTACTTATTCACCACGATGCTTTCGGGGCGCAGATTTTTGAACAGAGTTTCCTGAATTTTATCGGGCTTTACGCTCAACGGGCAACGGAAATCCATGGTTATGGTAAGCTTGTCGCCGTTAAGAGCAATCATGCCTGCGTTCATGGTAAGGTCGCCCGCCTCGTCGGTAATGTTAAGCCCCAGGTTTTCGCGAGCGTCGGGCGAAGTGATAAATTTATCCAGTCTGTCAAATTCGATAAGAGGAGTGAACAGCTTGAAAATCTTGCCGATAGCGTTGTCGCCCGCTTCGGGAGTGGACGCGTGTCCCGCCTTTCCGAAAGCTTCGACGGTAACCACGCCGTCACATTCGCTTATCTTAAAGTCGCTTTTTTTCATGCCGCGTTTTTCGATAGCCTGTTCGAGATCGCCCACGGCAAGCATTGCTTCGCCTTGCGAATCGAGCTTGACCACGCAGTGATCGGGCACCATGTTGGGGCGCTGACCGCCGGAAAATTCTTTAATTCCGTACGAATGCGGAACGGGAATTACGAAATCGAGATGAACGATACCCTTTTCGCTGTTGATAAGCGGGAAATCCGCGTCGGGAACGAGCGTGCAGACAGGCAATTTCTGCTCGGTGCAGTATTTTTTAAGCCCGCGGGTAGAGGTTTCTTCGTCGCCGCCCACTATCATGCGGATTTTGTGATTGAGCTTGAATTTGTTAAGCTCGGCAAGCACATGCAGGCAAACGATGGCGGGACCCTTGTCGTCGGCAACGCCTCTGCCGTAGAACACGCCGTCTTTTTCCACCAGTTCAAACGGATTGGTAGCCCAGTCGTCGGCGTTTACGGGCACCACGTCGAGATGCGCGGCAATGCCAATCATATCGTCGTCGCTGCCGTCGGTGGTTTCGGCGTACGCGTAATATCCGTTGGAGTACGAATTAAGTCCGAGTTCTTTTGCCCGCGCGGCAAACCAGGTGAGCGCGTCCTGAATTACGACGCCGAAAGGAGTACCGTCTTCGCCTTCGTTAAGCACGGTGGGCATGGAAATTATTGTTTTGAGATCGTTTAACATAATCTTTCTCCCATAGAGTCCGAAAACGCTTGCAAATTATCGAATATTCTATTATAATAATAAGCGGCGTATCGGAGTTTATTTCACCGCCAATTATAATACAAATCAGACGGATTGTCAACCGTCGGGAGATAGAATATGCAAGAAGTTCGTACAAGATTCGCACCGTCGCCAACCGGTTACCTTCACATAGGCGGACTGCGCACCGCGCTCTACGCTTATCTTTTCGCAAAGCAGAATAACGGAAAGTTCATTCTGCGTATCGAGGATACCGACCTCGAACGTTACGTTGACGGCGCGGTCGAAATAATTTACGACACGCTGAAAGACGCAGGGCTCAATTACGACGAAGGTCCGGACGTGGGAGGGGATTACGGTCCGTACGTTCAGAGCGAAAGAAAGGACATTTACCTTAAATACGCGCAGCAGCTCATCGAAAGCGGCGACGCTTACTATTGCTTCTGCGACAAGGAACGCCTTGAAAAAATTCACGCCGAGGGCGCAACCAAGTACGACAAACACTGCCTGCACATGAGCAAGGAAGAAGTTGCCGAGCGCTTGGCTCGCGGCGATAAATACGTCATTCGTCAGAACATTCCCGAAAGCGGAATAACCACCTATCACGACATGGTTTTCGGCGAAATTACCGTCGATTGCAAGGACCTCGAAGACAATATTCTCATCAAGTCCGACGGAATGCCCACGTACAACTTCGCAAACGTCGTAGACGACCATCTCATGGGTATAAACTACGTCATTCGCGGGGTGGAATATCTCTCGTCCACGCCAAAATACAACCTGCTTTACAAGGCGTTCGGCTGGGAAATCCCCAACTATATGCATCTGCAACCCATTATGAAGGACGCCACCCGCAAGCTCAGCAAGCGCTACGGCGACGCTTCGTACGCCGACTTTATCAAGCGCGGATTTTTGAAAGAAGCGCTCATAAATTATATCGCTCTTCTCGGCTGGTCGCCCAAAAACGACCGCGAAAAGTTTACGCTCGAAGAAATGGTGCAGCTTTTCAGCGTTGACGGACTCAGCAAGTCCGCTTCCATTTTCGACGAAGTAAAGCTTAAATGGCTTAACGGTCAGTATATAAAAGAAATGTCGCCCGAAGCCTTCTACGACTACGCTCAGAGATTTTTCGATAAGTACGAATTTTTGAACGGGTACGACCGCAAACTCATTTGCTCGCTGCTTCAGAACCGTATCGAAATTTTCGACGACATAGGACCGGCAATGGAGTTTCTCACCAAATTCGACGGCTACGATCTCAATTTGTTGTGCAATCAGAAGTGGAAGACCGATCTTAATACCGCAAAGGCAATGCTCCCCGGACTTATCGAACTTACCGAAAAGAATTTCGATTCTTTGCACGACGCACTCGTCGCTTTCGGCGAACAGAACGGCTACAAAAAAGGACAGGTTCTGTGGATTTTCCGTATTGCAATCACCGGCGCGCAATCCACTCCCGGCGGCGCCACCGAAATGGCAGAACTTCTCGGAAAGGACGAAACCATCCGCCGTCTTAAAGAATCGCTTGCCCGCGTAAACGCATAAATCGGCACAATTTAACCAAAATAAACGAAAATTAATCAAAATAAACGAAAATCGACTTTGAAATTGCTCAAAGCCGATTTTTTATATAAAAGGTGGAAAGGGGGGGTATTAAACCATGTCCCTTGATCGTAAAGAAACCTTTAAAAGAAGTCATTGATATATGACTAAACGAAATAGTTTCACTGTAGGGACAGGCGTCCCCGACTGTCCGATCATAGTGTTAAGTAAAAACAAGCGACATATTATAAATAGGATAATTTTGTTTGTTTTACACTAATAGCTTCTTTCGTAGGGCGGGGGCTTGCTCCCGCCGCAATTTTATTCGGACAGCCGAGGACGTCTGTCCCTACAATATAATGGCGGGAGGGGAAACCCCTCCCCTGCAAATTGGAAAACATACCTTTGTCTTCGCACAAATAAACCTAATTTAAAGGCGCCCTTGAGCAAAGGGAGCCGGCGCCGTAAGGCGACTGAGGGATTGTTTTCGGCATCTTTTTTCTTTGTCTACAAAAAATAATATTAAACACTACAAAAAACGGCGATGAGAAAAATCTCGCCGCCGTTCTTAAAAAAACTTTAATTAAATTC
>CAKQJJ010000071.1 GCA_934247335.1 uncultured Clostridia bacterium
TATGCGGAGTTGCCTCTATGCGAGGTAAAAAGGTCGTTACGGACATAATCGGCGACAAAGTTTCCGTGGACGTATACATCGACGTTAAAATCGGTTTCAGCTGCGCGGATATCGCATTCAAAGTCCAGGAAAACATTAAACGCAGCGTCGAGTCCATGACCAATCTCAAAACGGGTACGATAAACGTCAACATTCTGGGCGTCAGCTTTGACGACGTAAACGCAAATCAATAGACAAAATTCAGAGAAGAAGATATATTATGAGAAGAACGGCAAGAGAAAACGCATTTAAATTACTTTTCGAGCGATCTGTAAGCGGCGGTACGGGAGATATCACGTACGCCGTTTTAACGCGTTCGATGACCGAAGAAGAAAACGAATATTTCAACGTGCTTATAAACGGGGTAAAGCAGACGGAAGCCTTTATCGGCGACGTCATAAAACGTTACGCCCGCGGTTTCGATTTCGATCGTATTTATAAAATAGACAGGGCAATTTTGCAGATTGCGGTTTACGAAATACTGTTCCTCGGTGACGTTCCGGACAAAGTTGCGGTAAACGAAGCGCTCGAAATGTCGAAGATTTATTCAACCGACAACAGCCCGTCGTTTATCAACGGAATACTTGCGTCGGTTATTCGCGAGAAAAACGAACTTCTGGACGAATACAAGGCTCTCACCGAAAAGAAAGAAGACGACCTTGTTTCGGAGCAATCCGAAGACGAATTTGACGATCAAGACGACATCGTTTTGACGGAGGCTCACGATGACAGCGAAAATAATTGACGGCAAGGCAGTAGCAGAAAGCGTTAAAGCGGAAGTAAAGGCAAACGCCGATCTTTTTGCCGAAAAATACGGCAGAAAACCCGGACTTGCGGTTATTCTCGTCGGCGACGATCCCGCAAGCGCGATATACGTCCGCAATAAAGCCGCCGCGTGCGCAAAATGCGACGTAGAGTCGTTTGAATTCAGACTGCCCGCGTCCGCAACCGAAGAAGAAGTGATTTCGCTCGTTAAACGCGTGGCAAACGACGATAACGTTGAAGGAATGCTCGTTCAGTTGCCGCTTCCGGAAGGACTGGACGAAAAAAAGATTTTGTCGTTCGTTCCGCCCGAAAAAGACGCCGACGGATTCAGCGCGAAAAACGCCGGCAATTTATTACTCGGAAACGAGTGCCTTTCGGCATGCACTCCGCAAGGCATTATTGAACTTATTAAAAGCACGAAAACCGACATGTGCGGCAAACGCGCCGTAGTGGTCGGGAGAAGCAATATCGTCGGAAAACCGGTTGCCGTTATGTTGCTTGAAAACAACGCAACCGTAACCGTATGCCATTCCAAAACGCGTAACCTTGCCGATATAACGCGCGAAGCGGATATTCTGGTGGTTGCGATCGGCAAAAAAGAATTTATTACGGGCGACATGATAAAGCCCGGCGCCGTGGTAATAGACGTCGGAATGAACCGCGTCGACGGGAAATTATACGGCGACGTCGAATTTTCTTCCGCAAGCGAAGTTGCGTCGTTTATAACGCCCGTTCCCGGCGGAGTAGGTCCCATGACCGTTGCGATGCTACTAAAAAATACGGTAAAGGCAGCGTTCCGTGCGAAATAATTCTGTTTCGGTAAAACAGCTTAACGCTTATATTAAAAACGTATTCGAGGACGAGCTGGTGTTGCAAAATATCACCGTCGTCGGGGAAGTGTCCGACGTATCCAACTCGAAATACGTTTTTTTAACGTTAAAAGAGGACGACTGCATTTTGCAATGTATGTCGTTTTCCAAAATTCCGTTGCCGGAAATCGGGCAAAAAGTCGCTCTTTCCGGTTCGGTGAGTTTTTCCGAGCGCTACGCCAAAGTTACGTTTATTTTCAAAAGCATAATAAATGTAGGCGAAGGCGAAAAACAAGCCGAACTCGAAGCAATAAAAAAACGCCTGAAAGAAAAGGGCTATTTTGAAAAAAAGAAAGCGCTTCCCGCGTTTATAAAAAGCGTATGCGTGATAACCAGTGGCTTCGGCAGCGTTATTCACGATTTTTTATCGGGAATTTCTTCGCATTCGTATATAGACGTAACTATTTATCCTTGCTCGGTTCAGGGCGACGTGGCGGAAAAAGAACTGCTGGACTGTCTCAAAAAAGCAGACGACGGAGGGTTCGACGCGGTAGTCGTGGCACGCGGAGGCGGCTCGAGGGAAGATCTTTCCTGCTTTAATCTCGAAAGCGTGGCGACTGCGGTGGGAGATATGCGCGCTCCGGTAATAAGCGCGGTGGGACACGAAACCGATTTCACTCTTTGCGACGCATGCGCTTCGCTTAGGGCGGGGACGCCCAGCTTTGCGGCAAAAATCATATGCGAAAACAACGCTTCGTTTATCGATAAATTCATAGGTCTTACGGAAAAGTGCGGCGAGGTCATCGAGCGAAAATTAAACGATAAAATCGGCGCGCTCATGCTTCTGACAAACGCGATAACGTATCGCGCAAGCGACGAGTATTTTCGCGCCCGAACCAAAATTAACGAACTTACGGGCTCGATGAAATCGGCTTTGGACGAAAAATTCCGCTCCGATTACGAAACCGTGGAAAATCTGTCCGCTTCGGCAGAAAAAGCAATCGCGGACAAACAAGCTTCGGCGGAAAAATTTATGTCGGAGACGATGACCAAGCTCGAATATCTAAGTCCTCTTAAAATTATGAAAAGAGGTTATTCCGTGACTACGAAAAGCGGTAAAACGATTGATTCGGTAAAAGAAGTTTTGTCGGGCGACAAAATCGACGTTGCGGTAAGCGACGGAAGGTTTTGCGCGGTAGTCGAAGACAGGGAGAAAAATTCATGACATTTGAAGAAAACGTAAAAAAGCTTGAAGAAATAGTTGAAAAAATGGAAGATAAAAACACTTCTTTGTCCGAAGGGATAGACTTATACGCCGAAGGCATTTCCGTTACGAAAGAATGCCTCGACTATTTAAGCGGCGGCAAAGAAAAAATCAAAAAATTGCAGGCGGAAATGAACTCATTATTTTCCGGCACGGATAACGGAGGCGAGCACAATTGACCGATTTTGAAAATTTCCTCGTCAAAAACGTTGACGACTGGGCAAAGGACGTAACCGAAAAAATAGCCGAGGGCGTTAAATATTGCCTGTACGGCGGCGGAAAAAGAATTCGCCCCAATTGTTTTTTGCAATCGTACGCCATGTTTGCAAATCCCGACGAAAGCGCGCATTATTTTGCGCTCGGAATAGAATGTTATCATAATTTTACTCTCGTGCACGACGATTTGCCGTGCATGGACGACGACGATATGCGGAGGGGCAAACCGTCCTGCCATAAAGTATACGGAGAAGGACAAGCCGTGCTTATCGGCGACGCACTCCAGAATCTTGCGTATACATATATATTAAAGGCAATCTCGCTTGCCGAAAACAAAGACCGTGCTATCCGCGCGGCGACTTTGTTCAATTCGCTTGTCGGCGGCGAAGGACTTATCGGCGGACAGAGCGTAGATATAGACGAAAACACGGTTATAGACGAAAACACTCTGAAATTCATTTACAAACACAAAACGTGCGATTTAATCGAAGCTTCGATAGTCTGCGGCGTGGTTATGGCTGGCGCCGACGAAAAAAACGTAAAGCTTTTGTCCGACTTTGCCTATTATTACGGTTGCGTTTTCCAGCTTACCGACGATATTTTAGATAAAGACAAAAACGAAAAAAATACCGTTCTGGCGCTGAAAAGCGAAAAAGAAGCCCGTCAGCTTGTCGACGACCTGGTAACGGCGGCAAAAGACACGCTGTTGTTTGTCAAATCGGACGTCAAATATTTTATTTCATTACTCGAAAACACGGTTAACAGAAAAAAATGAGCCTTATCGAACAAGTCAATTCTCCCGCCGATCTGAAAAAGCTTTCGCCCGAGGACCTCGAAAGTTACGCTTGCGAAGTGCGCGAAAAGATTATTTCTACGGTCGGAATAAGGGGCGGACATCTTGCGTCCAATTTAGGTGCGGTAGAACTTTCTATCGCGCTGCATTACGTATTCGATTGTCCGGACGATTGCATACTGTTCGACACCGGGCACCAGTCCTATACTCATAAAATAATAACCGGCAGAGCTGCCGCTTTTGAAAATCTGCGCACGGACGGCGGAATAAGCGGCATGGAGAAGAAAGCGGAAAGCGAATTCGACGCGTATACCGCAGGACACAGCGGAAACTCGCTTTCGGTTGCGCTGGGCATTCTTCGCGCTTGCAAAAAAACGGGCAAAAAGGGAAAAGTTATTGCAGTGATCGGCGACGGAGCGCTGACTTCCGGTGTTGCGTACGAAGCGCTAAACGATTTGGGTGCAAGCGGCGACGATCTCATTATCGTGCTTAACGACAATAAAATGTCCATTTCCGAAAACGTCGGGGCAATGTCGCGCTATCTTGCAAAACTGCGCATGTCGCCTAAATACGCAAATTTCAAAAACATAATCAAAAAGTTCTGCTACGCAATGCCGTTTGTGGGCGAAAAGTTGGTTGACTTTGCCGATAACGCCAAAACCGGACTTAAAAGCCTTATTATCGGCAATTCACTGTTTGAAAGCATGGGGCTTGCGTATTACGGACCGTTCGACGGACACGACGTAAAAAATCTGATCGACGTTTTTCGTTCGGCAAAAATGCGTTCGCGCCCCGTGATTTTGCACGTCGTGACCGAAAAGGGGCGAGGGTATAAATATGCAGAGGATAACCCGCGCGGATTTCACGGCGTTCCGCCCGTGCGCGCGTCGCACTCCAAAAGTTTTGCATCCGTTTTCGGCAAAAAAATATGCGAAATGGCAACCAAAAACGAGAGAATAACAGCCGTTACCGCCGCTATGACCGACGGAGTGGGACTTACCGAATTTTCCGAAAAATTTCCCGAGCGTTTTTACGACGCCGGAATTGCCGAACAGCACGCCGTCGATTTATCTGCGGGAATGGCGCTCGGCGGACTGAAACCGTATTTTGCGGTGTACTCGTCGTTTTTGCAAAGAGCTGTCGACCAGATAGTAATCGACGCGTGTATAGATAAATTACCGGTCACTTTTATAATAGACCACGCCGGATTCGTAGAGGGCGACGGAATAACCCATCAGGGGCTGTTCGATCTTTCGATGCTTGGCGGAGCAGACGGACTGGTTATAGCCTCGCCTATGGACGGCGAACACTTGAAAAAACTGCTGGAATTCTCCGAAAAAGCAGATTTTCCGCTTGCGATCCGCTATCCCAAAAGTTACGAACGCGAAATAGAAGGCGTAGACAAAACTGTTGCGCCGTTTAAGTGGACGGTCGTTCGCGACTGCGGCAGCGATACCGCGATATTGGTTCACGACAGTGAAATGTTGTCGGTTGCGCTGAAAACTTCCGGCGCGGATATAATATTCGCAACCTTTTACAAACCGCTCGACGACATGTTTTTAAGCGAGAATAAATACGGGCGTTTCATAATTCCCGAAAACAATCTTCCCGCTGGCGGATTGGCTCAATGCGTCAGCGCGTATTTTATGCAAAAAAACATAGACAAAAAAGTGGTAGGATTGGCAATAGACGAGCTGCCGGAATACTACGATAAGTCGCTTTGTTTTGAAAAATACGGTTTAACGCCCGAAAATTTAAATAATATTATAAATAACCCGGCGTAACTGCTCGCAAAACGGTTGAAATCTTTTTTTAATTGTTGTATAATATTCATATGCGCTTTTGTATTTATGCAAATACGAATAAGGATCCGGATTGCGTTTTTACCGGGAAAATAGCAAAGTACCTTGAAAAAAAAGGTGCTTTATGCTTGTTTCACGAGTCGCTGGCGGATTATTTTCCGGGGAAACCGACCTTTTCCCGCCCGGACAAAAACGCCGATTTGGCGATAGTTATCGGCGGCGACGGAACCATACTTTCGGTTGCCGTTCAATGCGCAAAAGCGGCGCTTCCGATATTCGGATTTAATCTCGGACACGTAGGTTTTTTAACCGAGTGCGAAACCGATAAATACGAGTGCGCGCTCGAAAATCTGCTTTCGGGGAAATATACGTTTGAAAAAAGAGCGTTGCTCGAATGCAATATCGAAAACGGAAAAAAACTTTACGCGCTTAACGACGTAGTTATTTCGCGCGCAACCGAGAAAATTATTTCTCTCGGCGTGTATTCCGGCGACGCGTTTATCGATTCGCACAGGTGCGACGGCGTAATAGTTTCCACGCCTACCGGCTCAACCGCGTATTCGCTTTCTGCGGGCGGACCGATAATAAGTCCTGCGGCGGAAGTGCTGGCAATCACGCCGATAAACGCGCACTCTTTGCATTCAAAACCGATGATAGTCGGGAAAAACGAAATCGTTACGATAAAACCCGCAAAAGACAGCGTCGCAACGGTATTCGCCGACGGCAAAGCTGCGAAAAAAATTATCGGCGAGTGTGTCGTGAAAGTCGGATTTTCGCCTCTTTCGGCGTCATTCGTGCGCCTTGACGGCTATAATTTCTACAAAAAATTACTTGACAAGCTCAATAACTGGAGCTATGTATACAATAAAGAGGAGTGAATCTTATCTCATGATGCGAACTAAAAGACAAGACAAAATACTCGAACTTATTTCTCAAAACGAAATCGAAACGCAGGAAGAGTTGGTAGACGAGCTTAAAAAAGCCGGCTTCGACG
>CAKQJJ010000072.1 GCA_934247335.1 uncultured Clostridia bacterium
ACAAGGACCAGAAACACGAGGACCTGACCGATAAGTCCGTACAAAAGCATATCTCCTATCGGCGGCTTCGAGTTTGCGCTTGCCGCGCACACGAGATTCAATAACGAGTTCATATTCGTTACCTCTTATTGATATACGCCTGCAAAGCGGCGATTGCGTACTGGCGGGTAAGATCCTTGTCTATAACGTTGTCGAGATAGCCCTTTTCGGCAACCACGACGGCAGACATATTTTCCTCTTCGTAAGCAGCGGCGAATTCCTTTTCGGCTTTCTGTTTGTCGTCGGCTTTCGCAATCCGATCGCCGTAAACCAAAAGCGCGCTCTTTTCGCCGTCCAGCATGCCTATGCGGGCTTCTTCCCACGCGATTACGTAATCGTAAACGTTTTTGTTGGCGAATGCGATATAAGCGGAACCCAGAGCGTTTCCGGTGATGATCGAAATTTTTTCGATAGACGAAACGTTGAGAGCATACATCATTTCGCCCACGCCTTTAATAAGCGAGTCCTGGCATTTAAGGCAGTTTGCCGCGCCCTTGCAATCAACGAGGTTGACGAGCGGCATTCCGAGACTTTCAAGAGTATTGATAAGGTCGGTTACCTTTTCGGTTGCCTTGCAGGACAGGTATCCGTCTTTTGCGGCTGCGTTGTTTGCAACTACGCCCACAGCAATACCGTTAAGTCTGGCAAATCCGGTTGCAACGTCGCTTGCAAAATTCTTTTTGATTTCAAGGAACGAGTCTTTGTCGAACACCTGCCCAATAACGTCATACACGCCGGGATTTGCGGCAAACGCACACGTTCTGTTTCCGTCGTCTTCGGTTTCGGTCACGGGGAACTGAGTGAAATCTATCAGTTTTCCGAGCAATACTTTCAGTTCGTCGTCGTTTTTAACCGTAAACGAGCTTACTCCGCTGTCCGCCATAACGGCTGCCGTTCCCACTTTTGAAACGTCGGTGCCCGACTGAGCCGCGAGAATGAGCGGACTTGTCGTTGCGGTTACGCTGTTTTCGTAACAAATCGTAAAATCGCAGAAAGCGGGCAGATATGCGAGCGAGCCGAAATCGTTACCCTTGATAACGAGCGTGGTGGGGACTATTCCGTAAGCCTCCGAAAACGCCTTTACTATTTTTCCGTAGCCTTCGAGAGCTTCGATACCCTCGGCGAAACGAGCGCCTTCGGTGTCCAGTACACCGATAACGGGTGCGTCGGATTTTACGGCGGAATTTACGCATTTTGCGATTTTTTCGGCGTTTTTCTTACCGATTCCTCCCAAAAGCGTTTTTCCGTTTATCGCAAAAATTCCCACCTGTACGTCGTTGATTGCGGCAAAACCGCTTACGACGCCTTCCCCCGCGGCATAACCGAGTGACGTGCCCGAACCGATAAACTTATCCGCTTCGACGAAAGACGCCTCGTCGGTGATCGCGTTTATAAACGAAACGACGTCGGCATTTCCGGCAGCAACCGCTTTATCGAGTTCTGTCAAACTTTTCATTAAAAGTACCTCCTGTTGCCTTTTATTTTATGATAATATAAGAATAAATCCAAATTCTCACGTATACTATGATACACCCATTCGGTTCAATTGTCAAGTAATCGGCGCACACTTTTTCGTTTTAAAGTAAAAAGAGAGAAGATTTAGTGTTTCTTCTCTCTTTATTATACAAAACCATACAATACGTAGTGTTTATATCCGGTCAAGCGTTGTCAGATAAGGCTTAAATATTCGATTTCATCGGGGCGAAGTTCGCGCACGGTGCCTCTCGTAACGCCGCCCAGGCGTATCTCGCCTATCGAAACGCGTTTTAAGAACACAACCTCTTTCTCCACGCTTTCAAACATCTTTCTCACCTGGCGGTTTCTGCCTTCGCTTATCGTAACTTCGATGCGAGAAAAACGTTCGTCCTTTTCCAGTGCTTTTACCTTGCACTTTTTGGTCATAACGCCGTCTATCATAACGCCCTTGCGCAGCTTTGCAAGATCGGCTTCGGGTACTATTCCTTCAACCTTAGCAACGTAAGTTTTGGTGATTTCGTGACTGGGGTGCGACAGTTTTTGAGAAAGATCGCCGTCGGTGGTGAGTATAAGCAGTCCTTCGGTGTCGTAATCAAGTCTGCCCACCGGGAAAATACGCTTATCGCGATATTTTTCGGGCAAAAGATCCAATACCGTTTTTCTGCCCTTGTCGTCGCTGGTAGTGCAGACGTAGCCCTTGGGCTTGTTCATTTTCAGATAAATATGTTTATTGATGGGGTGAACGATTTTACCGTTAACCGTCACTCTCGAATTTTCGATATCGACGTCGGTGGACAATTCGGTAACTTTTTTGCCGTCCACCGTAACTTTTCCGGCAAGAACCAGTTCTTCGCTTTTTCTTCTGCTTGCAACCCCGCACTCGGCGAGATACTTGTTTATTCTCATAAGTCAACCTCTCGGTTTTGTCTACGACGAGAAATTCGTCGACTTATATAATAAACAATTTTTGCGAAAAAATCAACCGTTTGTCGAGATAAATATTCAGTTTTCCGTTTTCGTCGCCGATTTTGGCGCCGTCGCCAGCTATTTTCACGTCGCATATTCCGTATCCCGGGCGTTCGCTCCCGTCCTTTTTTACGGGATAACGCACGCTTTCGGTCGTTCCGAGCGCGAACGTTTTGCTACCGCTGCCGTTGCAACAGTACGCAATCGTTCCTTTCGGCGACAAATCGCGCATTTCGTAGTTGTCGAACGCGTATTTCATAAGGCGAGAACATTCTTCAAACATAGGTCCGCAATCGAGAGTAACAGCAATAACCGTCATGTCGTCGCGGGTTGCGGACGAAACGAGGCACCTTCCCGCTTTTTTGGTGTATCCGGTTTTAACGCCGTTTGCGCCTTCAAACGAAGAAAGCAACTTGTTTTTATTCAGAATGACCTGTCCGCACTCGTCGCTCGAACGATGAAGAACATATCTTTTGGTGGAAACTATTTTCTTAAACAGCTCGTTGTTCATGGCATACGCGGTGATTTTTGCAAGATCGGAAGCAGTTGTGTAATGATTGTCGTCGTGCAAACCGTGCGGATTGACAAAGTTTGTTTGATTTGCTCCCGCTTTTTTGGCTGTTTGATTCATTAGCTTTGCGAAATTTTCCACGTTGCCCGCCGTAAGCACGGCAATCGATACTGCGCAGTCGTTTCCCGAACGCAACATTAGTCCGTACAAAAGATCGGAAAAAAGCAGCGTTTCGCCTCTTTTCAGATACAGCGACGAGCCTTCCGTTCCGACGGCACAGTCGGGCACGCGCACTCTTCCGTCGATATCCCCGTGATAATTTTCGATTGCCGTAATGCACGTCGCAATCTTGGTAGTGCTTGCCATCGGCATTTTTTTATGAGCGCCGTTTTCATACAAAACTCTGCCCGTAGACTGTTCGATTACTATTTCGTGATAACCTCTTTCGGCATTAACGGTTTTTGATTGCATAGTGCCGAGTACTATGCCAGACATAGTACATAAAATAGTTAAAAACAGTGCAATTTTAGCTGAAATTTTCATTTTATCGCTTCTGCTATCATTTTAATGACTTCGGGTACGGCATCCACGATTTTATCGAAAGCGCTCTTGTCGTTTACGTTTACAAGCTTAATTTCGTCGCCGTTGCTAACCAAAAACGCAAGCGGAGAAACACTCATTCCAACGCCGTTGCCGCCCGCATATTTCCCGTTTTCGGGCGTGCCGTACTCGCCTCCGCCGCAAACTATCCCCAGCGTTACTTTGCTTATCGGAATGATAACAGCGCCGTTTTCAGCCGTCACGGGCTTACCCACTACAGTGTTAGCGTCCATAAGTCCTTTTACGTTTTCAAAAACGCTGCACGTCATTCCGTCGATAGATCTTTTTTCGTTTTCAATTATCACGAATAACTCTCCTTTCCTCCCGTTTGTTTTTCGTCGCGTATCGCAAAAGACACGAGGCGAGAACGGGAACGGATAAGCTTATTATGCCGTCTGCATCGAAAAAAAATACGTTTTCTCCGTATTCGGGAACGATATTTATCTCCGCGTTTTTCTTTTCGATTAACGGAATAACGTTTACGGCGGTATTTGCCGCGTTTGACAAAACCGCAGTAATTACAGCCGTGGCAAAGGCGTCGTTTTTTATTCCCACGACTGCGTTTATCCGCAGGTTTTTAATTATTACGGAAGAAAAAACGTTGCTTTGTCCGATAAAAGAAACCGCTTTTTGCGGCGGAACTTTGCTTTTTTGCATAATATCCACGACGTCCGCTTTCAGTAAAACGTAGCGAAAAACGCCTATATACGCTGTGATATCGCTTTTCAATTTAATCGTAACGCGCACGGAAATGTTTTGAACCGCGCCGATTAAAAAAACGCTTAAAAATAAAAAGACAGCAATTTTCATACTGTCTTTATTATGTATTGTATGCGATTTAATATGCCTGCGGTCAGGCGTTTTGTTCGCCGTCGATTTTCTGAACCTCTTCGCCCGCAAGAAACTCGGGAACGTCTTCGTCTTTATCGCTGATTTCAAACTCGTTGTACAGGCTGCCCGAATCGGTTTTGGGCGCTTCGTTTGCTTCGCCGCTTTCAATCACCTGAATGGATTGCAAAAGCTGCTCGTAATCGGGCAATTCGTCAAGGCTGGCAATCTGAAACCTTTTAAGGAAATTATCGGTCGTGCCGAAAAGCAAAGGTTTTCCCACGCCGTCTTTTCTTCCCACAACCTCGATAAGGTCGTGTTTCAACAGCATTTGTACCGTATATTCGCAATTAACGCCTCGTATCTGCTCGATTTCGAGACGCGTAACCGGCTGACGATAGGCAACTATCGCCATAGTTTCCATTGCCGCGTTGGAAAGTTCTCTCTCCTTTATCGGATTGAGTACGCAGCTAATAACGTCGGAATAGTCGGGATTGGAAGCAAGTTGCAATTTATTGTTGAATTTAAGCAGTCTTATTCCGCATTTTCCGCCGTATTTTTTTCCGAGTCTGTCTATGCACGCGTTCAGATCCTTATCGCTGACTTCGAGCTGTTGTTTGATATCCGATATCGCAAGTCCGCTGCCCGAAACGAACAGCAAAGCTTCCATTACTTCGTCGATTATATCATTGTTAATCATTTTCTTTTTTCCTGTATAAAGTTATTTCGCCAAACGGCGTATCCTGTTTTGCCGTAAAGAACTGATCTTTAAGCAGTTCCAGCATGGCCTGAAAAGTCGTGATTATTTCGCTTTTATTGTAGTCGCTGTCAAACAAATCTTCAAACTTAACTTCGTCGTTCATAGAAAAGACTTCTTTGATCTGCTCGATTTTTTCGGCAACCGTAAACCGGTCCTTTCGTATACTGCGAAGTTGATTGTCCTTTGATCGTTGCTCGAACTTTCCAAAGAGTTTTTGCAGCGCTCCGACCAATCCAGATATATTCATATCGCCGAGAACAAGCCGCGGTTTTCCCACTTTATCGTCAGGATCGCGGAAATGAAGTCCAACCGTTTCCTGCTCCTTCATTTTCACGCTTGCCTCTTTGTAAAGGCGATATTCTTCCAGTCGTCTTATAAGTTCTTTTTCGGGGCTTTCTTCGTCTTCGGGCGGCGGAGCAAGTTTGGGAAGCATTGCTTTGGATTTAATTTCGATAAGACATGCGGCAACTTCGATAAAATCGCTTGCTTTTTCAAGGTCGAGAGTATCGATATTCGCGATACTTCGCAAATATTGCTCGGTAATTTCGGATAAAAACACGTCCTTTACGTCGATTTTCGCGCGTTTAATCAAAAACCACAACAAATCGAGCGGACCGTCGAAATTTTCGATTTTCACGACAAACGAATTCTCGTCGTATACGTCCGTGCCTTCGAGCGATTCTATATATTTCTGAATATCGTCTTTTTGTTTAGCGTTTTCCATTCGTCACCTTATAAACAATCCCCAGAACGCATCAAACGCATCAAGGAAAAAATACATTATTTTATTTAACAGCCACGACAGCGGATCGAACCAAAGCGGCAAATCGAGCACGTCGCGAATTATTCCGAGCGCAAGCAAAAATATCAGTATATAACGACTGTATTTTTTCAAAAAACTCATGAATTTGTTGTTTTCGGAAATAAAACAGCTTAAAATTCTGTAACCGTCCAACGGGTATAAAGGCAGCAAATTGAAAGCGGCAAGGTTGAGATTGATGACGACCATATAAAGCAAAAAAGTACTGAGATACGGTATTTCGCTGCAAACGACGTACAACGGATAACAAAGAAACGCCAAAATTAAATTCAACGTCACTCCGGCAATGGAAACCGTAAACATGCCGACTTTTCTGTTTTTGAAATTATACGGGTTTACGGGAACGGGCTTTGCGTATCCGAATCGGAGAAAAACAAGCATTAAAAAGCCCACCGGGTCGAAATGCGAAACCGGATTTAAATTAAGTCGTCCCGCGCACTTTGCGGTGTCGTCACCGTTCCAAAGCGCAACCAGTCCGTGAGCCACTTCGTGCAACATTATCGACAAAACGATAGCAACGAGAGCTATTAAAAAAGTTAAAATATCACTGTACCCGAACATTTTTACTCCTACTCGGTTATTATATCATTTTCGGGCTAAATAGTCAAATAAATTAAAGTAAAAGAAACGCCGTTAAAGCGCTTCTTTACT
>CAKQJJ010000073.1 GCA_934247335.1 uncultured Clostridia bacterium
AGTCTGTATACAGCAAAATCGTGCTTAACAACGCCGTTTTGGATGCGGTTTGCCGCAATATTCGGCGAAATAAGGCGAAAAAAGGGCTTATTCAGGTGCTTACCGTAACCGAACGCCAGTTTGAAAAAATGGAGTTTATAGTGGGCGCCACGCAGTCGTCGGTTATCGACAGCGACGAAAAATTGGTGGTTATATGAAGCTTGTGCATTACGATTTTTCCGCGCCCGTGGAGCTGAAAGACAATTTTTTGTGCCTTGCTGTGGAAAACAAAACGCTTTTTCGCAAATATTGTGCCGATTTATACGCGCAATCACAGGGCTTTGACGGCGAATTTATATTCCTCGACGGCGAACAAAGGTTGAATTTCGGAAAATCGGGGCAAATAGTTTTCGATTTGTTTTCGCTGTCGATGAAAGACAAAAAATTGATAAGCGGCTTATACGATTGCCTGAAAAGCCTTTCCGATCGGAAATATCAGTCCGAATTTGCGCTTATCGTGCAGCAAATCTGTTCGTATCTCGATCGTATGAGCACCGAATGCGATTTGCCGATAGAGTACAGCGAAAATTATTTGCTTTCCGATCTTCTGAAGTCCGCAAAAGTCGGTTTTTGCGAAGATTTCGGCTCGCTTACGGAAAAAGTGATATCGTATATGCAGGCGATCGGCGATTTCACCGACGTAAAAACGCTGGTTTTCGTCAATATTCGCGGATATTTCGACGACGCCGAGTACGCGGAGTTTCTGAAACATATCGCTTATTCCGATATTTCGGTCGTTTGCCTCGAATGTGCGCAGCCGAAGCGAGTCGGCGACGAAAAAATTCTGATTATCGACGACGATATGTGCGAAATACTTGTCGGAAGCGAAAATTTGTGATATAATATAGTTATAATTAAGCCATATTACCGTTTGAAATTTCTGCTTGGTGGGCAAAAATACTTGAATCTGAGGTTTGAGTATGGTGTAATTTTAAATGGTAGTCAAACAATTTGAACATAGTATACACCACATATTTGGTTTGAGTATGGTGTAATTTTAAATGGTAGTCAAACTTTATCGTGTATTTGCTTTTGTGCCTTTAAGTTTGAGTATGGTGTAATTTTAAATGGTAGTCAAACACAAAACTTCTAACGGGCTGGAACTCCTGAGTTTGAGTATGGTGTAATTTTAAATGGTAGTCAAACACGCTTGTTTCAGGCGGTATTAAGACTGGTGTTTGAGTATGGTGTAATTTTAAATGGTAGTCAAACTAACGCTTTGAATATAGTGCTCGCGCTTGTGTTTGAGTATGGTGTAATTTTAAATGGTAGTCAAACGGCGGCATCCGCCACTACATCACGATCTAAGTTTGAGTATGGTGTAATTTTAAATGGTAGTCAAACAGCTTGAACTTCCACGCCACCCATACCATAGTTTGAGTATGGTGTAATTTTAAATGGTAGTCAAACTTGAACGTCAAAGACAGGCGAGCTTGTTCCGTTTGAGTATGGTGTAATTTTAAATGGTAGTCAGTAAACTGCGGGTTCCGTATTTTTCGGTATGGGAAATTAAATAAGGCGGTTAAAACGAGAAAAAGTCCAAACGTTTGGACTTTTTTCGTTTACTGCGTATTTTACGATTTTATACGATAATAACTTTTTTAGGATACGAATGAGCGGCGCAAAATTATTCTTTTTCGGGAATTTCAAGCGACACGAAAGCGGGCAGAAGAATGCCGTTTACGTCGTGTGCGGTGAGCGTCAGCGGCGCGTTTTTATCCGAGATTTTCACCGCAACCGAAATTGTTCCCGCGTACATGCGGCGGGTGGAGGAGTACAGCGATTCGTGGTCGGCGTTATCCGAGCCGGTAGAAAAAACTTTGCCGCACCCGGTTGCCGAGAAGGTAACGAGCGGCGTGGCGTCCGGAACGAAATTTCCGTTTTCGTCTACTGCGCGGCAGGTAAAAATCGCGGCGTCTTTTCCGCTTCTCGTCACGTTTTCGGTGTCCAGGCTGAGCGCAAGCGCAACGGGTTTCCCGGTGGTTTGCTTTCTTTCGACGCAAATTGTCTTTCCGTCCGCACACCGCGCGCTTCGATATAGCCGGGTTCAAAAGGCACGTCCCACTCGGCTTTGCCGTATCTTTTCATCGAAACCGGCGGATAATCCTTGCCGTTCACGCTAAGCACGACCTGCGGACAGTTGGTGTACGCAACCACGTGAATAAGTTTGCCCTCGAATCCCGAAAAATTCCAGTGCGGCAATAAATGAATCATGGGCTTGTCGGTCCAATAAGCTTTGTTTTGATAGAACGCGTCTTTTTTCTGCAAGAACATGTCTATCGCGCCCGAAATCGAACATAATCTGGGCCAGACCGCTTCGCCTCTGTGCTCGAACGCCGTCCACTGAAAGCCGCCTGCAATGAAAGGTCGCTCGGAAATAAACGTGTAGGTTTGCTCGCGATTGCGGAAATACGTGCCGGTGTCGTTATCCCACGCCGGGCGCGCGGCTTTTTTATCGTCGATTTCCTCGTACCAGCCGCGTTTGGTGCCGCTTGCCACGCATTCGCTCATAATCATCGGCTTGTCGGGGTATTTTGCGTGAACGGCGTCTATAAGGTCGTAGCAGTAGTTTATCCCGATAACGTCCACGAGATCCAGCACTTTTTCGCGGTCAACCTTGTCGCACGCTAACGTTATAAAGCGGCTGTCGTCCAGCGATTTAACCAGCGCGATCAGGTTTTTGCAGATTTTTCTGCCTTGCTCGGTGTGGAAATATTGTTCCTCGTTGCCTATCGACCAGAAAATGACCGACGGGCGGTTGCGGTCGCGTTTTACCAGCGTTTCAAGCTGTTTTTTACTCTCTTCGGAGCTTTCAAATCGGCGCGTTTCGTCCAGAACGATAAAGCCGTTTTCGTCCAGCGCTTCCATAACGCATTCCGCGTGCGGATAATGACTGGTTCGGTACGCGTTGGCGCCCATTTTCCTGATTAAATCTATTTTGTATTTCTGAACGTTGTCCGGAACCGCTTTTCCGAACAGCCCGCAGTCGGCGTGAGCGCAAACGCCGTTAATCGGGTAACGCTTGCCGTTTATCGTAAGCCCGTTTTCGGCGGTCATTTTCACCGAACGATAGCCGAATTTCACGCAGTCGCAATCGGTTTGCGTTTTTCCCGAAAACACACTTGCTTTCATCGTGTAGCGAACCGGGCTGTCGGGCGACCAGAGCGCGGGCGAGAGGAGCGGAAAATCGCATTCTATCTCGCTTAATCCGCGCGCCGCAATCTTTTTGCTTTTGTTTGCCTTTGCGACGACTGCGCCGTTTTTATCTATTATTTCGCATTCCACGCGCGCTATTTTGTCGCAATCGTAATCGTTGCGCACGGTGACGACGGCGCTCGTAAGCCATTTTTCGCCCGCAAGGCGCGTTTTTGCGTGAATACCGTACAGATCGACGCACAATCTGTCGGTTTTGACAAGCGTGACGCCGCGATATATTCCGGCGCCCTCGTACCACCAGCCTTCCGGCTCGCACGGCTCGATTTTTACGGCGAGAACGTTGTCTTCTTCAAACAGAACGTAGTCGGTTACGTCCGCTTCAAACGGCGTATAGCCCGAAAAACTGCGCGTTATAAGGCAGCCGTTGAGATACACCGTGCAGTTGGTCGCAACGCCATCGAAAAACAGAGTAATGCGTTTGCCGTCGTCGCTCTTCGGCAGCGTGAAATGCTTTCTGTACCACGCTCCGTCGTAGCGGACGAAGCCGAGCGCCGGGTTGTACTTTTCTTCGGGTACGTCGCCGGCAAGATAATCGTGCGGCAGAGTTACTCTTTCCCATTTTTCAAGCGGGTATTCTCTGTCCGCCGCGTAACAATCGGGGTCGTCGTTGTAAAAACGCGACGCCGGACCTCTTCGCATGCGTTCGGTTTTCGCGCCCATATAACATATGCCCTTGTAAGCCGGGGCAAAATCGTCTTTCGGCTCGCCGCGATGAAACAGCCAGCCCCGGTTAAAATCTATCTTTTCTCTCATATATTCGCACCTCGCGGATTTTTTTCTACATTATAGCGTACCGAAGAAAAAAGGTACAGCGATTATTTTGCCGTATATGGACTTTATTGACTAAAATCCGAAAAATATTGCCGTTTTGCACGCAACGGGCAAGATTAAATTGATTATTTTGCTTTGTCGGGGTATAATACTAAGAAAAAACGGAGGTGTTTATGCGCGCGTTTTTTGCAAAGGGAACCGCGTCCACGAAGGCGGACGACAGCGTGCCTTTTCTCGTTAACAACTGCGGATATTACCGCGATCTTCAACGCGATTTAACCGTGTCGCGACCCGAAGGCAGGGGCGACTACCAGATTATTTTCGTTTCCCGCGGCGAGCTTATCGCAAACGGCGAGGAGGTGCGCTCGGGCGGAGCGTATATATTCACGCCCGGACAGAAGCAGGAATACGTTTATCGTGCGGAGAACAAGTGCCTGTACTACTGGGTGCATTTCTGCGGATACGAAAGTCGGAAAATAGCGGAAAACTGCGGTGCCAAAGGACTTTTTTCGTCTTTCTCCGACAGCTCCGAAACCGAAAGAACTTTTCGCTTGCTCGTTTCGGCGTTCGAGAACAATATGCCGCGAAGCGAACTGCTGTCGGTCGGGTGCGTTTTGTCGCTTTTATCGCTTATAACCGCCGGAGCCGCAAACGCTTCGCCCTTTCGCCGCGCGGAAGTCAGGCTGAAAGATTGCCGCGACGACGTGAAAATAAGCCTGCTTGCCGGAGATTACGGCATGAGCGAGGCGCATTTCATCCGCTCGTTCAAAAGCTACAACGGACTTACTCCGCGCGCGTACGCGCTTAAATACAGAATGGAGCAGGCAAAATCGCTTTTGTCCTCGTCCGATATGCAGATAGGCGACATAGCCGAGGCTTGCGGCTTTTCCGACGCGCTGTATTTCAGCCGCGCATTCAAAAAATTCACAGGGCTCAGCCCGCGCGATTACCGAAGAAATTCGGTCTGACGCCCGTTTCAAAGGTCAAAGATCAAAACGGCAGAATAACCGCGAAATAAAGCTTTTCAGCCTGCAGATAACCTTAAATACGGCTCGGTCGCGAAATAAACTCTATCGTTTCGCGGCTTTTTTATGCCCGAAAACCTCAATTTTTACGCGAAAAATCTCGTTTTTGGAAAATTTGAAAAATTTTTTAATTTTTTTTGGAAAAACTATTGACAAATCGCAAAAGCGGGTATATAATATGGTCGAAAGTCAAAGAAAGTCAAACTTTGACGGGGCGTTCCGCTCGAAGGTCTCAAGACGAAAGGCGAAGCGCTCGGGGAGGCAGAAAAAAATGGCAAATTTAAGCGATTTAATCGAAGCGTTTCTGTTACAGACGCTGGGCGAGGACGACGAGCTGAAAATCAGTCGCAACGAGCTTGCCAACTATTTCTCGGTGGCTCCCAGCCAGATAAATTACGTTTTGTCCACGAGATTCACGCCCGATAAAGGCTACACGGTCGAGTCGAGGCGAGGCGGCGGCGGTTGCGTAACCGTGGTGCGCATTCACTCGGACGGCAATTCGGTGTTCAACGACGTCATGCACCTTCCGCTCAGCGAAGGACTTAGCTACGCCCGCTCGTGCGCCGTGGTGGACAGAATGGTAAACGGAAAAGTCATATCGGAGCGCGAAGGCAGACTGCTTAAAGCGGCACTGTCGGACAAGGCTCTCGTCACTCCCGCGGTCATCGCAAAGGACGCGCTTCGTGCCGGAATAATAAAAAGCGTGCTCATAGAAGCGCTCAAATGCGAAAAAGAAGAAAAGGCGGAAAAGTCCGCCGGGCAGGAGCAGCCCAAGGATAAGTAAAAGGAGGAATAAATTATGTTGTGCGATGAATGCGGAAAAAATCAGGCAACTTATCACGAAATAAGAAAAATAAACGGACGGCGTACCGAAGTGCATCTGTGCGACGCGTGCCGTCGTAAAAACGGATACGACGTTCTGCCGGTAAGCGGCATGGGCGACGTCTTCGGAAGCTTCGACGAGTTTTTCGGAAACGGTATGCGCGAGGACGAAACGTGCGAATTCTGCGGGACCAACATCCGCGACTTTCTGGAAACCGGCTATCTCGGTTGCGAACATTGTTACGACAAATTCAGTCGTACGGTGCTGCCGCAACTGCAACGTATCCAGAAAAAAGTACTGCACTCGGGCAAGGTTCCCGGACAAAAACAGTCGTCCGGATTCAGCGAATACGATCGTCTTAAAGCCGAGCTGGATAAGGCTATAGAAGTGGAAGATTACGAAAAAGCCGGCAAGATAAACGAACAGCTTAAAAGGCTGAAGGAGGGCAAATAATGAACGCCAAAGATATCGCGGTGGAAAGCAAAATCACGCTTTCCCGTAACGTAAAAGGCTACCCGTTCCCCTCTAAACTGCGCGACACCCGTGCAAACGTAATCGCAAGCGGCGTGTACGAATCGCTTTCCCGGAGCGGCGGCTACGAGCTTTATAAAATAGCGCAGATGTCCGACTCGGTTACCAGAAGATTGCGAGAGCGCGGTCTTATAACCGACAGGCTCATTCAAAGCCCGTACGGCAGTGCGATAGTAAGTTCGGACGAGAGTGTTT
>CAKQJJ010000074.1 GCA_934247335.1 uncultured Clostridia bacterium
GTTGTGCTGAGCGTAACCGTTGTTGGAAGCCACGGTATTTGCCCAGAACGAACCGATAATTACTTCAACGCCCTCGGGAATAGTGATGCTTTTAAGCTTGTTGAGGTTGTTAAAGCAGTTCTGGATAACCTTCAAAGAAGAAGGAAGCACTACTTCTTCCAGACCGGAAGCGGAGTTGGACATAATGTTCTGTACCGATTCGATACCTTCTCCGATAAATAATTTTTTAAGAGAAGCGGAATTTAAAATCTGATTGTACTCGTCGCGGAACGATTCTACTTTACAAGTTTCAACCGTGCCGTCGCCGTTAACGTCGTAAGTAATTTCGCCGAGTATGGATATAACCGGAACATCCTTGAAAGAAACAACGCCTTCCGTGTCGTCGTAAACTACGCCGCTGGACCACATGGTAACCGAAAGGTTGCCGGTTTCTTCGTTAGTCTGATACTTTAAGAACGGGGAACGCCATTTTACGGTTATGTTGGTGTTTTTCTCGATTGCGTTTTCAAAGTTGAAAGCGTTGCCGTTTTCGTCGTAGTAAGAAATGTCGCGGGCGGACATGTAGTTTTTCCAAATAAAAGCCTTTTCAACGGTGGAAGTTACTCCTTCCTCGGTTTTGGCTTCCTGCGTTACGGGGTTTTCGTAAACGGTACCGGGGTTTACGGTTGTGGTGTAAACGTCCTGATAGCCGTCGTTGAAGGTGATACGGGCAACGCTCTTTGCGTAAAGGTCGTTGGTTTCGGTTTTGTTATCCCAGGGCGTGGTGTAGTTGGCGTTGGTGTACCAGCCGTCGAACTCCAATCCTTCGCCGGGGTTGTAGGTTCCGTTTACGACGTCGATAAGGTTTTTGGTGCCCTGGTCAACGCCGTTGATATGTACGTTTACTTCTACGGGAATGAAACGCGCGTAAACGGTTACGCTTTTAACTACGTTTTTGCCCGTGAAGGGTTCGCCGGTGAAATCCTGATTGTCGTACCAGTTTGCAAAAGTGTAGTACTTTTTGGAAACCGAGGGGAGTTCCACCTCTCCGTTTTCCGCGGTAAGGTCGGCAATCTGCTTCCATTCGGAAGTAGTTTCGTCTTGCATCATGAAAGTAACTTTGAGATCGTCCGCTTTGTCGGTTTTGTCGCACGACGTAAGCAGAGCGAGTCCTGCAAGTAACGTAACCATACTTAAAAATACGGCTAAAAACTTTCTTTTTACTGCTGTCATTGTTTTTTTGCTCCTTGTATAAAAATTTTCTGTTGTATAACCACCGATTTTCTCGGATAATTATCGTTAAATGTCGTAACGCGACAATATTTCGGACGGGCTTTGCGTGAGTACGAACAGGTACGGGATAAGCGAAATGCCTATCATAAACAACGCGCTGACGACGAACGCCGCCGCTGCAAGTCCGATAAACGCGCCGAACGCCACGTTCATCACCGCGTATCTCGCGCAAAGCAGTGCCGTAACGACGATGAAGCCTATAAGATAGGTTATCAGGTTGCCGAATACCGCCGCCATGGTTTCCTTGAACAACAGGTTGCCGCGGTTTACGCCGATTGCGCGGTAAATTCCGTACTCCTTGCTGTTTTTGACGCTGCCCGACTTTTCGATAAAGAAGTAGATAAGGTACATGAGCACCGCCACCGCAATAAACACGTACAGGCTTTGAAGCGCGGCGTCCAGTTCTTCTTTGTTCTGCGCCTGTTGAAGCGAAGTCAGGTCGGCTTTAACCACGCCTCTGTCGGTAAGTCTTTGATTAAGCGAGGCAAGCTGATCGCCGCCGTCGGTTTTAATCTCGAAATAGTAGTTCGATTCGCTGCCGAGTGCGTCGAGGTTGGGCGATATGTAAACGAAAATGTTGTTAAGCGCGGACTCGGTGACGTAAATGCGGATATCCGTGGTCATTATCGTGCGCGTCAGCTGGAACTTTCGTATATACATCGGGTAACTGTCGGTAAGCGAGATGAATTCGGGCGACTTTAAGAGCGTTGCGTTTGCTATCTCCATGCGGTAATCCGCCTGCGTTGTGTCGCTCATCATCTTGTAAACGGCGTTACGGTTGATTTCGACTACGCACTGATTGTCCGTAAGGTCCAGCGTTTCGCCGTCGTACACGCATATTTCCGCCGAATAGCTGTTTATCGTTTTATACGTTTCGGAGTCGATAAAGTCGGATTTGAAGAACAAATTGGTGTTATCGGTGAAGCGTATTTCCTGATACACGCTTAAAAAGTTTACGTAGTCCACGCGGTTGAAGTAAACGTAAGGGTTGTCCCCTTCCACTATTCCGCTTACCGCGTAGTCCTTTTCAAAAAGTATTAAGGACAGCGAACGGTCGTTTTCAAGTTCTTCTATGCGCAGTTTGTTTTTAAGCGTTTCGGCAAGAGCGCGGGTTATAAGCACTTGTTTGCCGCCCGGCATTTCGCCGAATTGAAGGTTCATGCTCTCCGCGGTGTCGTCCTTTTTCAACGCTTTGGGGGCGTAACTTGCGGTTATTCCCGAAAGCGATTGCAGGTTGTTGTACGAAAAACTGCCTTCCGCGTAGTCCATCTCGAAGAAATCGATCGTGTCGTACAGCGACGGATTGAGCTTTCGCACTTCCGAATAGTTGCGCATGCCCACGTACGCGCTGTTTCCGTCGATCGGCTTGTTGTCGGCACGCACGGACAGCGCCTCGAACGCGAAAAACGAGAAGAAACAAACGGCAACCGACATTACGAATATGAAAATCTGCTTGAATATGTTGCCGCCCGATCCCGATTTGTCCTTATCGGCACGCAGCGAATGAAGAATGTTTTTCAGCGTAAACAGTTTGCCTTTCTTCTTGGTCGTACCCTTGTGAAAATCGGATAAATCGGCGGCGTTTACGGGTTCTTCTTTTACGTTGCCGTAGGTTATGTCGGCAAGTTCGGCTTCGTCTATTTCGGCGTCGTCAACCAGTTGTCCGTCAACCAGTTTTATATGGCTGTCGGCGTATTTTTTGATAAGCGTGACTTCATGCGTGACAAGCACCACGAGTTTGGTTTTGGATATTTCTTTCAGAATATCCATGACTTTATAGGTGTTCTGCGCGTCGAGGTTGCCGGTGGGTTCGTCCGCGAGTATCACGTCCGCTCCCTTTATAAGCGCGCGGGCGATTGCCACTCTTTGCTTTTGTCCGCCCGAAAGCGCGTCGCCCTGCTTGTTTTTGAAGCGTTCCATATCAACCAGCTTCAAAACTTCTTCGCTGCGGCGTTCGATTTCCTTCTCGTCCTTAAAGCCCGCAAGAAGCATTGCGTTGCGCATTATTTCGGCAATGGTGTAACCGCGTTCAAGATAGTAGTTCTGGAAAATAAAACCTATCTTCTGGTTGCGGATGCGGTCCACGTTGCCGCTCATTACTTCGCCGTCGATGGTGATTTTGCCGCTGTCGGCTTTTTCCAGTCCGCCGAGTATATTGAGTAGCGTCGTTTTACCGCTGCCCGATTTACCGAATATGGCAACCAAGCCTTTATCGGGCAAATCGAACGAAACGCCCTTTAATACCTGGTTTCTTGCCGAGGAATGGGGGTTGAAAGTTTTTTTGATATTTTCTACGCGAATCATTATTTAGACCCCCTTCTCAAAGATTTACGAATGGATTGTCCGTTGATATTTCTGTTAAAGCCGAACGCCACGCATTCCACGATAAGCAGCAACATGATCTCCACGAAGAAATAGTTGCCCGCCGAGATGAACGGCAACGAGCTGAACGGCGTAAGCGTTGCGATAAGGCTGACCACCGGCAAAAGCACTAGCGTGGGCAGGAATATGAGCGCCATCTGCACGTACAGCGAACGGGAGGAAATTTTTCTCGAAATGCCCAGCGTTCTGTACACCGCGAAGTCTGCCTGGAATATTTTTACCGAGCGCATGAAGATTACCGAAATGAGCATTGCAAACAGCAAGCTTGCGGCGATCAGCGCGAGATACCACAAAATATTACTTGTGAACACGTCGCCGGCGTTCTGAACATACACGTCGGAATCGGAAAGCATTCCCATATATCCGTCGGGCAGGTTTTTAACGGCGGCTTTCGCGTCGCTGTCGCTTGCGTAATACAACGCGCTTTGAACGGACGTTTCTTCTTTACTGAACATTGCCTCGTAGTCGTCCGCGTTCATCTCGACGATGAGCCCGCTTACGTCGTCGTTCTTCCGGTCGGAAGCAAGCACGACGTAGGATTTATCGGTTTTGGCGTTGAATACGACCTGTTTGCCGTCCGCCGCGTAGAAATTGGAGTTGACGAGGTTTATTTCGCCGGCGGCAAGTTCTTCGTTTATCGTAAACGTGAACACCGTCGTCTCGTTGTTGCCGAGTTTCATCACGGAATTTACGGCTTGCATTTTTTTGCCGTAAGCGTTAAGGTCGTCGTATCCGAGATACAGTTTGGGCGAGGTCAGGTCAACCGTCGTTTCAAGCGTTACGTTTTTAACGCCTATTTCGGCGTTTATTATCATATTTTTAATGGTTTCCGCGTCGCTGTCCTGCGATTTTGCCATAATCAGTACGGCTTCGCCCGCCTCCGGGCAATATTTATACGGGTCGTACAGGCAGGTAAGCGTATAAGAACCGCTAAGTCCGCCGCGCTTGGGGAGATTTATCGTAAATTCGGAAAGATTTCGGTCAAGCAGGAAATAGCCCGCTTTGGTTTTGCCTGCCACTTCGTCCAGATCGGACTGCGTTATCGCGTTGGAACGATTTGACAGAATTACCTTGCCGCTTACTCCTACGCCGTCCAGCGAGACCTGCGTGGGCTGAATGAGCGTATTGCCGAACACCGCAATTACGAGGAACAGCGTTATCGCGCACACGAACAGGGCAAAGCTCATCATCGCCGTGAATTTGGGGCGGCTTTTGTAGTTGAGCGTTCCGATGTGCATCGTGTTTTTGAAGTTCTGCCATTTGCTTGCCGTTACTTCTTCTTTATCCGCGCTCGTTTTGGGCTCGGGCGTTTTTATAACGTTGTCTTCCTTTACCGAGCCGTCGAAAATCGTAACTCTGCGCGTTGCGTATTCCACGAAAAATTCGGGGTTGTGCGTAACGACAATAACAAGTTTGTCTTTGGAAACCGCTTTCAAGAGTGCCGCGACTTCTTTGCTTGCCTTTACGTCGAGGTTACCCGTCGGCTCGTCCGCCAGAATTATCGGGCTGTCCTTTGCCAAAGCGCGGGCTATTACGGTACGCTGTTTTTCACCGCCCGAAAGCTTGCTGCCTTTTCGGTTCTTCTGCGCCGTAAGCCCCACCTTTTCGATAAGATCTTCGGCGATTTTGCGGCGCTCCGCTTTGTTTTCGATGCGAAGCAGTGCCAGTTCGACGTTTTCGAGCACGGTAAGATTTTCTATGATATTGAAATCCTGGAAAATCATCGCGATGTTTTTTTCACGGTACTTTTCCCAATCGGTTTCGGAATAGTGCGAAGTTTCCGCGCCGTTGAAGTACAGCTCGCCTTCCTCGTAACTGTCGTTTGCCGCGATGACGTTGAGAAGCGTGGATTTACCGCTGCCGCTTTCGCCCTCTATCGTAACAAACTCGTTGTAATCGAAATCGAGATTAACTCCTCGGATACCGATTGTCAGAATATCGTTGCTGTCGTAAATTTTTCCTATGTTTTTCAGTCGTAACAGCAATTTGAATCTCCTTGCAAAAAATTATCGTTTTCAGTTAGTTTCGGCTAACCGAACGGATTTTTAATAGGGTTAGCAACCACTAACCGCATAACGTTTTTTTACCGGTCTTTCGACCGGTTTTCAATCAAGCGAGGCGGCTTGCCGAGGGGGTTACCCAGTTCGGCAAAAGACTGACGCCTTTTTCGCCGCGCTTGTCTATTGATTTTTTTCGCCCATGATTATAGCATAATCAAAAGTGCTTGTCAATCAAACGCCGTGGAGTTTGAAAAAATTATCCCCGGCTAATTTTTTGAATTTCCCGACTGGTTTTCAAAGAACTCGTTCACAAGCGTTTTTCCGCCGGTTTTGAAAGTTTTTCCGTCCTTTATCCACACCGAACGGTCGCATAACGCGGCGGCGCAGCGCTTGTCGTGTGTAACCGTGATCATCGTGTTGTGCGTTTCTTCGTGAAGTTTATTGAGAACTTCCACCATTTCGCAAAGTCCTTTGTAGTCCTGCCCCACCGTCGGCTCGTCCAAAATGAGAACTTCGGGATCGGTTGCAACCACAGCCGCGATGGAAACTCTTCGTTTCTGTCCTTCGGAAAGCGACTGCGGATGACGGGCATACAAGTGCTTTACTCCAAATTTTTCGGCTATTTCGTCGGCAAACTCGCTTGATTTTGCACCGAACTTTATTTCCTTTTCCACCGTCGGCATAAACAATTGATAGTCGGGGTTCTGATAAACCACGCCCACCTTTTTGTACCATTTTTTGCTTTGCTTGCTCTTCTGCCCGAATTTGTCGTCTATATTCTGCAAAATTACGCCGCGAGTAGGCTTTTCAAGACGAGAAATAAGCCGAAGCAACGTAGTTTTGCCGCACCCGTTTTCGCCGAGAAGTACCGCGCGCGAGCCTTTCAATATATCAAAGGTAACGCCTTTTAATATTTCGCGGTCTTTCACCGAAAACGCAAC
>CAKQJJ010000075.1 GCA_934247335.1 uncultured Clostridia bacterium
GAATAATATCGGATACGCTTCTCAGTCCCATCGGAACGAACTGTTCTTTCAAAAGTCCTTCGTATCCTCTTTCGATTCCCACTACTTCCATGCCGCTTACGATTCCGGCACGTACGACCGCACGTATTGCGGCATTCATTCCAGGCGCGTCTCCGCCGCTGGTAAGTACACCAATTTTTTTCATACTTTTTTCCTCTTGAATTTTTCTCTACTTACGGTATTATAACAGATTATTCGCAAAAAATCTACTGTTTTTCGGTATTATTCCGCAATTTTTATATTTCCTTCTCCGACAACGGCGTAAGTTTCGAGCAAAAGCGAATTATTTACGTTAACTTTAAGCCCGAGCGGATACAATTTGTTGTCGTCCGTGTTTTTGACGAACGTGTCGTCGCCGCCCGGATACGCCTTCAAAATTTCCTGCAATTTGTCGAAATCGTCCTGAGCGCAGCGCTCGAAAGACATATAAAAGCATATTTTTTTGCTGCTCGACTTAACTTCGCCCTTGTTCCACGGTTCAATCGAATCGACCATAAGCGTGTAGCCGTTTTCGCTGCCGCGCAGTTTTCCTTTTATGGTGACCATACTTTCGGGCTGGAACAGCGGCTTCAACTTTTTGTACTTGAAGCCTGTTACCATTACGTCCACCGTTCCGTACAGGTCTTCGAGCTTGCCCAAGCCGAATTCGTTGCCCTTTTTACTTAGCTTTCTGCCCGCTTCGACAAGCATTCCGCCCATGGTGACCTCTCTGTTCTCGTCCACGGCGGGCGCGTCGTTTTCCGCTCCCTCTTCGTTTTCGTCGGAAGCCGAATCGTCGTCGTCCTTAACGAGCATCGACGTGTTGAATTCATACTTTCTGAGATGATCGGCGTATTCGTCGAGCGGGTGACCGGTAAGGTACACGCCGGCAACCGTTTTTTCCATTTTGAGCTTGTAAAACAGGTCGTATTCCTTCATATCGGGATAGCGGAAATCTTCCTCCACGCCCGAAATTTCCTCGTCGAACAGCGAAAACTGACCGGAAAGCTTGGTTTTCTTGTCCTTTATCGCGCGGTCGAGCATTTGTTCGTACACCGCGATAAGCTGACTGCGCGTTTGTCCGAAGCAGTCGAACGTACCGGCGTATATAAGGCATTCGAGCTGCTTTTTATTAATATGCCCGCTTGCCATACGATTTATGAAGTTTACGAAGCTTTTGAAATCGCCGTTTTTCTCGCGCTCGGCTACTATTTCTTCTATCGCGTTGTACCCGACGCCTTTTATCGCCGCCATACCTATTCGCACGTTTCCGTCTTCAACCGAAAATTCGCTGTACGAGCGGTTTATATTGGGCGGATAAACCTTGTATCCGTGATCTTTGAGATAGGTAAGGTAATTGGTTATCTCGCCCATATCGGTGATACGGTTGTTCAAGATTGCCGTAAAGAACTCGACCGTGTAATAACATTTGAGGTACGCAGCCTGATAGGACAGGTATCCGTACGCGCAGGCGTGAGATTTGTTGAACGCGTAGGACGCGAACTGAGTCATGTCGTCGAATATTTTGTTTGCGACTTCCTCGGAAACGCCGGTGGCTATCGCGCCGGGAACGTTTATCTTTTCGTTGTGCAAGCCGTGAATGAATATCTGTCGTTCGGCAGCCATTGCAGCCGCTTTTTTCTTACTCATTATTCGGCGCACGATGTCCGCTCTTCCCAAAGAGTATCCGCCGAGAGCCTGCACCAGCTTCATGACCTGCTCCTGATAGACCATGACGCCGTACGTGACGTTGAGAATGGGTTCGCACAAAGGATGGTCGTATTTAATCTCGTCGGGGTGCTTTTTGTTATAAATATATTCCGGTATCTTATCCATAGGACCGGGACGATAAAGCGAAATTCCTGCTATTATATCTTCGAGAGAGGACGGCTTTAAGTCGCGCATGAACTTCTTCATGCCCTCGGATTCCAGCTGAAACACCGCGTGCGTGTCGCCGTTACCGACCATTTCAAACACGTTGTCGTCGTCGTAAGTAAAGCCGTTGTAAAAGTCCACGTCCACTCCGCGCGTTTTCTTTATGATATTTATCGCTTTGGTAATGTCGGTTACGGTGCGCAGCCCCAAAAAGTCCATTTTGAGAAGTCCAAGCTCCTCGCACTCTATCATGTTGAACTGCGTGACTATAATTCCTTCGCTCGATTTCGCCATAGGAATATGATCTGCAATCGGGTCGCGGCAAATGATGACGCCCGCCGCGTGCATGCCGGTCTGGCGCGGCATACCCTCTATTTTCATTGCCATATCCAGTATGCTTTTAAGCTGCGGATCGGTTTCGTACATTTCTTTAAGCTCGGGAACTACCGGGTTTTCGTCCGGTTTGAGCGGCGGCAAAAGTCCGAGAATATGCCCGATATGGTTTTTACCCATCATTTTGGGCATGAGCTTGGTGATAGAGTTTACGACGTCGAACGGCATGTTGAACACTCGCGCCACGTCCTTTATCGCAGCTTTCGCCGCCATGGTACCGAAAGTGACTATCTGCGAAGTGTTGGCTCTGCCGTACTTTTCGATGACGTATTCAACCGTGCGCTCGCGTCCGTCCACGCAGAAGTCGACGTCGAAGTCGGGGTTGGAGACACGTTCAGGGTTTAAGAATCGCTCGAAGAACAGATTATATTTAAGCGGATCGACTTTGGTTATGCCGATTGCGTACGCAACTATGCTTCCTACGCCGCTGCCTCGTCCGGGGCCGACCGGAACGCCGTGCGTTTCCGACCAGTTGATGTAGTCCCACACGACCAGAAAGTATTCGACGAAGTGCATGCTGCTTATTATGCCCAGTTCGTACTCGGCGCGAGAACGGATTTCTTCGGTAACGTCGCCGTATTTCTTTTTAAGCCCTTCGTACGTAAGCCGACGGATAAAGTCCTCGGGAGTAGAACCGTCTTCCGGAATGTAAAACGGATTAAGCGGTTCGCGGCGGAAGAAATAGCACTCGCATTTATCGGCTATTTCCAGCGTGTTGGCAAGCGCCTCCGGGAGCGTGGGGAACACCTTTTCCATTTCCTCGGCGGTTTTGAGATAAAACTCGCGCGTGGGAAAATATCCGTCGTCGTTTGACGGAAGCGAAATGTCCGCAGCCTGCTCTTTAAGCTCGGTTTCGAGGTCGAGTGTACGGCGGAACGAAATGCATTGCAGCACCTTTTGCATAAGGCTGTCCTCTTTGTTGAGGTAATGCACGTCGTTGGTTGCCACTATTTTCACGCCGCGGTCGCGCGCCACTTTTATAAGCAGCGGCAGAATGCGCTTCTGATCGGCAATGTTATGGTCCTGAATTTCGACGTAGTAGTCGTCGCCGAACAGCGCCTTGTATCTGTCCACTACCTCGTACGCCTTGTCCATATCGTTATTGAGCAGTGCCTGCGGAAGTTCGCCGGCAAGGCATGCGGACAGGCAGATTATGCCCTCGGCGTGGTCTTTAAGCAGGTTGAAATCTATTCTCGGCTTGTAGTAAAGTCCGCGGGTATAGCCTTCGCTGACCATTTTTATAAGATTTTTATAGCCGACTTCGTTTTTGGCAAGCAGCACGAGGTGATTGAGCTTGGGCATTTTTCCGCCTGTGGCAACGCGCACGTCCATATTTTCGGTGACGTACACTTCGCAGCCGATAATGGGCTTAACCTTAAACGGGCGGCGTTCTTTTATAAAATCGAACGGATCGGCTTTGGGATCGGTGTAACGGATTGCCGTTTTTACGAATTCGAGCGCGCCGTACATATTTCCGTGGTCGGTGATCGCGACGGCGGGCATGCCCAGTTTTCCGCATTTTTCAAAGATAGCCGGAAGGCGGGTCGCGCCGTCCAGCAGACTGTATTCTGTGTGCAAATGTAAATGAACGAAATCGGGCATCAGTTGTTCTCCTTCGTGTTTTCGGCAAGCTCGACGAGTTTGTTAAGCCGGTTTTTAACCGTGCTTCGGGCAATGCCGGTCAAAGCGGATATTTCTGCAAGGCTGAGTTCGGGATTATCGGTGCGGCACTCGGCAACTTCTATCAGTTTTTCGGGCAAAAGCTCGTATTTTCCGCTTTTTTTCAGTTTTTTGATAGCTTCTATCTGTCTTACGGCTGCGTCGACAGTTTTGCCGATATTGGCGTATTCGCAGTTGTTCACTCGGTTGGAACGACGGCGTACGTCGCGTATGGCAAGCTCGTCGTTGAGCGCGATTACCGCCTTGCTGGCACCGGTAAGAGCCAGGCAATCGCACACCGTTTCGCTGCCCTTTAAGTATACTATTATTTTCTTTTCGCGCACGATGGTCTTTGCGGGAAGCGAAAAGCGTTCCAGAAGCGAGGAAAAATCGGCGGCAAATTCGGGATTGGACACGCCGAATTCGAGATGATAGCCCGCCTTTGCCGAAATGCTGCCGGCGCCCAAAAAAACGCCGCGGATATAATTTACCGCGCAGCAGTCGTTTTCGACGAGCGAGGGCAAAATGCCTTCTTCCACCACGGTGTGACCGTCTTCGAGCCTGAAAATGCCCACGTCGTGCATGACAAGCATTGCCGCGTCGCCGCTTAAAACCAGTTTTCTGCCCGCTTTTATCGGCTCGAAACCGTAAAAATCGCGTATTATGGAAGCGGTTTTTTCCAATAGATCTTCGTTTTCGGAAACGATTTCCACCGCAAGCGTTTTATCGCGTATTACGACCGAACCGGTCGAATGTATCACGGCGGACAAAAACGCCGTCCGGCAGCAGTCGGCGCCGAATTTGAGTTTTACCACTTCGTTTTTCGCAAGTTGAGAATAGTTCACTTTTTCCGGCTCCTGAACACGGGTATTTTATCGAGGTTGGCGATGCGCTCGGCGGGAATATGCAGCCTGTCCACGACGGCTTGCGGCACCGAAAAATCGCCCACTTTACCCGGCGAATGAGCGTCGCTGTCCAAAATGAAATCGATGCCTAGTTCAACCATTTTTTCTATTTCCGCGTCGGTAAGGTTTACGCGCTTGCCGTTAAGTTCCACCAGCGTTCCGAAATGCTTACAGGCTTTCGCAACTTCCACGGCGTCGGCGCAGATTGCGTAATTCATATGCGAAATTATGTCTATTTTGTGCTTTTCGAGCATTTTTATATAGGCGTCGGTGTTGCGGACGATATCCTTTTTGCCCGGTTTTCCCGTCACGGAATACCATAAATTGGGCATTGCGAACGAAAAAGCCTGCCCGAAATTTTTGGGATACGCGCCCTTGTGGAAGCCGCACACCACGATGTCGAGCAGTTTTTCTTCGCCTTCTTTAAGGTCGATGTCGCCGTTACTTGAAATGAGGTTGCATTCAAGCCCGACGTACACTTTGATATCGTCGTATTTTTTATTGAGTTCGTCGGCTTGGGCGCGCATAACCGAAAAAGCGCTTCGTTTCACCGCGTACGCCATATGCCCGAAACCGTGATCGGTTATTGCTATTTCTTTCAGTCCGAGAGAGCGCGCAAAAGCTACGTTATCCTCGACGGATCCCGTGCCGTGACTGAATGTCGTGTGAGTGTGGTAATCTCCGAAATACATCAAAAATCTCCGTATATCTTTATCTCGCGTTCGGGAACAAACCCGAATGCACTCTCTGTCTTGTTTTCGATTAGTTTTATAAGCTCGTACACGTCGGCAGGCGACGCTCCGCAGTCGTTTATAATGAAATTCGCGTGGATTTCCGAAATTTTCGCGCCGCCGATCCGCCGTCCTTTCAGTCCGAGCTCGTCGATGATTTTGCCCATCGATAACCCCGGGGGATTTTTGAACGTGCAGCCTGCCGACCTGCCTTTCGGCTGACCGGCTCGCGCCGTTTTTGCCGCCGTAAGATTGGTTTCGATTTCCGAAAAATGCCGCTTTAATAAATTAAGTCGGGTGGAAATTATTACGTCGCCGGGCAAAAAGCCGCTGCCGCGGTAACGAAAACCGCACTCGTCGCGAGTTAAGTTTATTACGCTGCCGCCTCTGAAAACTGTTACGCCGCTAACGACGGACGAAATATCGCTGCCGTTTGCGCCTGCGTTTCCGACGATCGCGCCGCCAAGCGTTCCGGGAAGACCCCACGCCCATTCAAGCCCGCCAAGGCCGAGCAGCGTTGCCCGGGCACACAGACGACTTAATTTTTCGCCCGAATACGCCGTGACTTTACATCCGGAAAATTCCGATCCCTCAACTCGGTTTATTACGAAATCGGGAAGATTGCGCTCGCCCGCCAGCACGTTGCTGCCTCCGCCGAGTATCACGGCACCTTGGCGAAGCAATTCTTCGGGCTTTTCCGCCACGAAAACGCGGGCTTTTCCGCCCACGCCCAAAGTCGTATAGCGAAACAAAAAATCTTCACGCATACATTATACCTCTTTTATGTGAAATTTTCAAGTGTTTTTTTCGTTTTGCAATGCAGAAATTTACTGCGCGAAAAAACGCTTTCGGTTAAGATATAATATATGACGCACGGCGTTGGTTTTTGCTTTCACGAGACTCGTTTT
>CAKQJJ010000076.1 GCA_934247335.1 uncultured Clostridia bacterium
GGACACAGCCGCAAGTGTCCCAACGACTTTTTTGCTTCTTTTTTCTTCGCCTGAAAAAAGAAGGCATCCCACACAGTCGAGGACAACTGTCCCTACAGTGAGAATTGGTTCGTTATATCCTACACTTTTGACTTCCTTTAACGCCACCTCTCCCAAAGGGCGAGGCTCCCTCACATACGTACAAAAAAAACGCTCCGGGTTTTCACGGGGCGTTTTGACTATGTTTCACTTAAATTTTCACTTGATTCCGTAAATTCTTGCGGCGTTTTCGCCGGTAATGCGGACGACTTCATCGTACGGCATATCCAGAATTTCGGCTAATTTTGTTGCGACGAAACGCACGAAAGCGGGCTTGTTTCGCTCTCCTCTGTGAGGTTCGGGCGCCATATAAGGGCAGTCGGTTTCGACCAGCAGACGATCTATCGGAAGCGCGCGGATGATTTCGGGGTATTTTTTTGCGTTTTTGAAGGTAATAACGCCGCTGAACGAAAAATAAAAGTCGTATTTGCGGCTCAGTTCGAGCGCGGTTTCCTTCGAGCCGGAATAGCAGTGCATAACTCCGCTGCGCGTAAGTTTGCCGGCGTTTTCGGCGAAAATCGCGGTCATATCCTCGTAGGCGTCGCGAATGTGGAACATGGGCAGCAGTTTTACCTCGTCGGCAAGAGCGATCTGCGCGGCGAGCCATTTTTTCTGCACGGCTTTGTCGGTGTCGTCGTAGTGATAGTCCAGCCCGATTTCGCCGATTGCCACGACCTTGTTTTTCCCGTCGCTTGCGAGCGAGAACAGTTTTTCGCAAGGGTCGGAATTAAGGCGCTGACTGTCGCTGGGGTGAACGCCGACCGCGCAGTACAACCGCTCGTACTTACGGGCAAGGGCGACGCTCCTCTCGGACGAGGCAAGGTCGTAGCTTGCGCACACGATGCGGTCGGGGCAGCCGTTTTCAAGGTCGGAAATTACTTCCGTCTCGTCCGCTTCCCCTCCGCCTATATGAGCGTGGGTGTCTACTAACATACTTCCGCGCCGCTTTCGATAAGCTTTTCGGGGCTGACGAGCGACAGCTTATCGCCCTCGCTTGCGCACAGGATCATGCCGCAGGACTCGAATCCGCACATCATGCGCGGTTTTAAGTTGGTTACGACCACCACTTTTTTGCCCACCATTTCTTCGGGCGTGTAGAACTTGGCTATTCCGCTTAAAATAGTGCGCGTTTCGTCGCCTATTTTAACCGTGTTTTTAAGCAGTTTGTTGCTTTTTTCCACCTTTTCGCTTGCAAGAACTTCGCCCACTTTAAGCTGAACCTTGCAAAAGTCGTCGATGGTGATATATTGATTTTCGGCGTTTTCGTTTTCCATTTTATTTTCCTCTTTTTTATCGTTTTTATCTTTATTTTGCTTGTTTACGGGCTTTTCGACCTTCTTTTCCTCTTTTCCGTTTTGCTTTTCGGCTATTTCCGAAAGCGCTGCAAGTTCCTTATTTAAATCCAATCTCGGATAGAGAATGCCCACTTCGCCGGTGGAATAATTTTCTACCGCTCCCCATTTAAGGTCGTCGCCGAACAGCGCGGGGACGGGAAGATTAAGTCCTTCGATAATCTTTTTGGGTCCTACGGTAAGGAAGGGCATTAAAAGCGTTGCAGTCACTCTTATAGCCTCGGTGAGGTTGTACATAACTTCCATAAGGCGCTGTTTTTCGCCGTTTTTGTCCAGAGTCCAGGGCGCGTTGACGTCGATATACTTGTTTGCTTTTCCGACGACCGAGAAAATTTCTTCGAGCGCCTTGGTGACGTTCACTTCGGAAATATACTTGTCCACCTTTTCGGAAAGCGCGTTTATACTTTCCGTAAACTGTTCGTCTTCCGGTTTTACGGTTGCGGGTTTGGTAAGATTTCCGCCGAAATACTTGGCATTCATGGTAAGCGTGCGCTTTGCCAGGTTCCCGAGGTCGTTTACGAGATCCTGATTTATGCGGGTGATAAACGCCTCGTTGGAATACGTTCCGTCGCTGCCGAAGGGAATTTCACGCAGCAGATAGTATCTTATCGCGTCTATTCCGTATCTGTCGGCAAGAATATACGGGTCGACGACGTTGCCCTTGGACTTACTCATTTTGTCGCCGTCAAGAAGCAGCCAGCCGTGTCCGTACACTTTTTTCGGGAGCGGCAGACCGAGCGCCATGAGTATTGCCGGCCATATTATGGAGTGGAAACGAACTATTTCCTTTCCCACCATGTGAAGATCCGCCGGCCAGTACTTTTTGTACAGACTGTCGTCCTCGCTGCCGTAGCCGAGCGCGGTTATATAGTTGGAAAGCGCGTCTATCCACACGTAGATGACGTGCTTGTCGTCGAACTCGACGGGAATTCCCCACTTGAAAGAGGTTCGCGACACGGCAAGGTCGTTTAAGCCGTCTTTCAAGAAGTTGTTAACCATTTCGTTTACGCGCGTTCTGGGTTGCAGATAATCGGTGTTTTGAAGAAGATCGATTATTTTGTCGCGGTATTTGGACAGGCGGAAGAAATAGCATTCCTCTTCCGCGTCGGTGACTTCTCTGCCGCAGTCGGGGCATTTGCCGTCAACCAGCTGGCTTTCGGCCCAGAACGACTCGCACGGGGTGCAGTATTTGCCCTTGTAAACCGACTTGTAGATATCGCCCTGCTCGTACAGTTTGGTGAAAATCTTGGCAACCGCCTTTTCGTGATAGCCGTCGGTGGTGCGAATGAATTTATCGTAGCTGATATCCAGAAGGCTCCACAGTTTTTTAATGTCGGCTACGCGTTCGTCCACGTACGCCTTGGGGCTTATTCCCTTCTCCTCGGCTTTTTTCTCGATTTTCTGACCGTGTTCGTCGGTGCCGGTGAGATAGAAAACGTCAAAGCCGCGCATTCGCTTATAACGGGCGATTGCGTCGCAGCACACGGTGGTGTAGCTGTGTCCTAAATGCCATTTACCGCTGGGGTAATAAATAGGCGTGGTGATGTAAAAAGTCTTTGCGTTTTCCATAATTGCCTCCCGCAGGCGACTTATAAAGCCGCGTAAAGCGCGTTCGCCTGCACTTAACTAACATTATACTAAAACGGCGGACAAAAATCAATCGTTTTGCGACGAATATACGTTTTTCCGCTTATACGAGGCAATTTTTCGTCATATACATAGCAGTATGAACGCTTTGTGGACAATTATCATGATAGCCGGCATAGTAGCCATGCTTTTAGTAAATCCCGACGGGGCGATAAACTCCATGATTTCGGGAGCGAACAACGCGGTTACGCTTGCGCTTACTCTGCTTGCCTCGTACGCGCTGTGGCTGGGGCTGTTCAAACTCGTGGATAAGACGGGAATAAGCGGCTTTCTCGCAAAATTGCTACGCCGCCCCGTAAACTTTCTTTTTCCCGGCGTAAACGATAAGGCAAAAGGCTATCTTTCCGCCAATATAGCCGCCAATTTTTTAGGGCTGGGCAACGCCGCTACTCCCATGGGGATAAACGCCGCGTGTGAAATGGACGACAAAAGCGGCAGGGCAACCGACGGAATGATTATGCTGCTGGTGCTGTCGAGCACGTCGCTGCAACTGCTGCCGTCCACCGTAATCGGTCTGCGCGCGGCAAAGGGATCCGCCTCTCCCGCTTCGTTTCTGCCCGCCTGCATATGCGCCACGGTTTTATCCACTATCGTGGGCATAACTCTCGTAAAACTTATTTCTTTTGTCGAAAAACGCGTTGTATCACGTAAAAATTCGGAAAAATGCGCAAAAAACGGGCTGCGCAATCGCAGCGAAAAAGTTCCCGTAGCGGACAAACTAAAACGTGAAACGGCGAAAACCGAACGAATTTTAAGGAGCGAGAAAAATTGACCGCCTACGTAGTTCCGCTTATATTTTTAACCGTACTCGTTGTGGCGGTTTTCCGCAAAGCGTCGCCGTATTCTTCGTTCGTGCAAGGCGCGGCGCAGGCGACCGACCTTATCAAAACCGTTCTGCCCTACCTCGTCGTAGTCATGGTTGCGGTGGAATTGTTCCGCGAAAGCGGCGTTTCGGCAGCCGTGGCGCGGTTTTTGTCGCCCGTGTTCGGATTTTTCGGACTGCCCGGCGAGCTGTGCGAACTTATTTTAATTCGTCCGCTTTCGGGGGCGGGCGCGCTTGGAATACTCGGAAATATTTACGATTTATACGGCGCCGATTCGTTTATAGGCAACTGCGCGTCGGTTATTTACGGTTCGAGCGAAACGGTGTTTTATCTGTCTGGTATATATTTCAGCAAATGCAAAGTAAAGAATCTACGCTACGCCATTCCGGTTGCGCTGATTGCCAATTTCACGGGGTACACGGCGGGCTGTTTTATTCTGTCGCTTATGTCGTAATTGCACGTTTTTCGGGGGCGTAACGGTTTTACAATCGCTTTAATGCAAAAATCAGGTGACTTTTTGCTTTTTTTATGTTAGAATATATTCAGCATCAAAAAAGGAGACACCCATGCCGGAAGATAAACGCATAGTAAAAACGCGCGCGCTGCTTCGCTCGACGCTGCAAGATCTGGTTGCCGAACGCTCGTTTGAAACGGTAACCGTAAAACAAATATGCGAAAAAGCCGCCGTCAGCCGCGTCACTTTTTACTCGCATTTTCCCGATAAATACGCGCTTCTCAACAATCTGTACTCGGATTTTTTAAGCAAGGTTTTGCAGCGCTGCATAGACAAAACCCGCCTTTCGGGCGCGAAAGACGACGTAAGGGCGTACAGCGTAAATCTGTACGTTTCGTATGCCGAGGAGAGTTTTGCTCCCGGCAGACTGGCTTTTTTCCATGCGATTTTCGACGAAAACGGCTACGCTTTGCGCGCTTTTAAGGACTTTATCGCAAAAGGAGCCGAAGATCTCATCAAAAAAATCACCGACGCGTATAAAATCGATTTGACGTACGAGCAGCTTGCCTCGGTTTTAATGTACGGACCGATGGATTTTTTGAAAGAAACCGCATTCGGCGACGGCGCCACCGAAGAAAAAACCGCGTCGTTGTGCCACGATTATTATACGTTCGTAACCGATTTTATTTTCAAACCGCACACGATATAACGAAATCAAAGAAACGCGAAATATTACGTTTTTGAAAGAAATACGAAACCGCCGCGTTTTCCCTCTCCGATTTTTCTCGGGGAGGAATTTTATTTTTTTGAGTAATTAAAACATATTGTTTCGTTTCGGCACAAACTTACGGCTTCTTTAAAAGCCTCCTTTGCTTTGCAAGGGAGGTGGCTTTGAGCGACAGCGAAGAAGACGGTGGGATCGCTTGGCGGGCGAACGCAGGTCTCCCGCTACCACGCCGATACAAAACACAAACGATTACAATCCCTCAGTCGCCTGACGGCGCCAGCTCCCTTTGCTCAAAGGAGCCTTTAAATTAGGTTTATTTGTGCGAGCACAATGTGCATTTTTCGATTCGTAGGGGAGGGGTTCCCCCTCCCGCATTTTTATTGTAGGGACAGGCGTCCCCGACTGTCCGATTGTGGTTTTAAGTAAAAGCAAGCGTTTTATTTTAAATCGGATATTTTCATTTGGGCTAAATAAATGACCTCTTATCGTAGGGCGGGGGCTTGCTCCCGCCACCGTTCTATTCGGACAGCCGAGGACGTCTGTCCCTACAAACGCCCTCTCCGTCGGCTGACGCCGCCACCTCTCCCGGAGGGCGAGGCTTTAAATGTTCGGCGGGAGCAGTTCCCGGTCGCAATTATAAATTGCTCCCCGCTTTGGCTACAAACAGTCCACCGGACTGTTTGCGGAGCGCGTCGCGCCCCCGCCCTACGAAATGAGGTTTTGCCCCAAAAACTCACGGCGATTTTGCGTCTTTATAAAATGAAAAATCCCCGATCGCGAACGAAGGGGGATTTTTCGTTATGCCTGCTTTAACGCAAGCGTTGTATTAAATTGATTTTACTCGCCGAAAACGATGTTGCCGTTGCAATCTTTCACAACCAAATTATCGAGATTTGCGGCGGTGAGTTTGCCGATTACGCTTACTCCCTCGCACTGCCAGGTAACGTTGCCGTAGACTTTGCCGCCGTGGAAGAAGATAATCATTTCCTTAGTGGTTCCGTCGGTGTACTTGACGGTAAGGCGGGTAAGCTTGGTGTTACCGTTGTTCCAGATAAACTGGTCGTTTGCCTTGTTGCCGGAATACGACGAAGCGTTTTTGATATACACGTACCAGTCGGTGCCGATAGTCGTATTGTTGGTGTTGTACGGCGTTACGATAATGCCGTTAACCTCGTCTATCATGATCGGAGTGGACGAACCGAGTTTGTAGTTTCCGTTTGCGTCCTTGGTGATTGTTCCGCTGAACTTGCCGGAAGCTTTGCCGAGCGCGTCGATGCTTACTTTAACCGAACTTGTTCCGATGCTGCCGTTTCCGCTCGTTCCGTAGATATTGTAACCCACGTAGTCGCCGAAATAGGGCAC